>NZ_JANGFQ010000148.1:0-4733 GCF_024707025.1 Candidatus Culexarchaeum yellowstonense | reverse complement strand
TGAATTTAGGAGGCAACTTGAAAGTTTGGGTTATAAGGTTATGGTTAATAAAACTGTGGTCATTGGAAGTGAGGAGTCTGCAGTTAAAGAGTTTATTGAGGCTTTGAAAACGATTTTAAGGTGAAAGGGGTATATAGTGATTTTGATGTGAAATGTATTGGCTATTAGAGGAAGTTACATGGGAAGAGGCTAAGGAGATAATTGCAAAGGCTGATTACATAATACTCCCCACGGGAAGCTTTGAACAGCATGGTTTACATTTACCATTAAGTGTGGATAATATAAGGGCTGAGAATCTCGTTATGGAGGTATTGAAGAGGGCTGATAAGTATAATTTGAAGCTTGCCAAACTACCAACACTACCGTATGGATGCTCAGAACATCACATGCACTTCCCAGGGACAGTTACATTGGAGATTGATACGTACATAAAGGTTGTAACGGATATAGGTGTGAGTATGCATAGACATGGGGCTAAGAGATTTCTAATAATGAACTTCCATGGTGGAAACATACAACCATTAAATATTGCTGTGCAACTTATAAGGACGAAAACTGGGATGAAAACATACCTCATACATTGGACACAATATGCAAGGGATCTAATTGAACAGTGGGCTAAACCTGGATGGGGACATGCATGTGAACATGAAACCAGCATGATAATGTACTATAGACCAGAACTTGTTAGAAGGGAGAAGATAGTTAAACCAAAAGTGAAGATTACAGCACCTATAACTGAATTCAGATACTTCGATGAAATAACGGATACTGGTGGAATAGGAGATCCAACCATATCAAAACCAGAATATGCAGAGAGGATAATTGGGGAAGCAAGTGAGAGAATACTGAAAGTACTAAGCGAAGCATTAAAGATGGAGTAAAACAAATAATTCAATTTAACCTTTTTTGAAATGTCCACTAAGCTTCAAGAACAAAGTCAATGCAATACAATAAAGTATGAGGGCAACTGGGAAAATTATGCTAAGACCATACGTGGATATGAAGAGGGATAGGAGTATTGGCATGAATATTCCAACTAAATTCATTGGTATAAATTCTAAGCTGTATGCAGTCCCCCTATATTCAGGCTTAACCAACCTAGCAACTATGGAACTCGTGACTGGCATACTCATACTGCTGGAAAACCCATAAATCAAGTAAAATAAGACCATTATGGAATTTATTGGGGAGAGGAAGATTCCAGCCGCCGAGGATATTAGGAGTAGCAATACAAGCATATAGGAGTATCTAACACCAAGCTTATCACATACAATTCCACCAGCAAGATTGCTAATTAAACCCATGAGGGGGCTAAGACCGAAAATTATGCTTGCCAATGCAGGGTCAAAACCCCTCTCATAAGTGAAGTAGCTTGTTATATAAGTGGATATGGAGGACCCAGCAGCATTGGTGAAAAGCAGTATTATGAGAAAGAGTAGGAAAACTCCACCTAAAACTTCTCGTAAAGAGTTATTTGACTTTCCATGGGAATGACCATCACCCTCAAAATTCCTTTTAATGTTAATTTCGGAATGGAAACGTAAATCTACATAGATTGAGACAATCACTGAGATTAGTATTGGCAATATCCATACCAAGTAGGCATACTTCCAGCCAAAGAGGTTGAGTACAATGCCCAGCGTCAATGGACCTAAAGCCACACCAAGAGTTCCACTTGCACCATGAAAACCCATCCCCCTACCAAGAAAATTTTGAGGCAAAATATTGGCTGCAACACTCAATGCTGGTGGATGATATAGTGTTGAAGCTATTGAAGTTAATGAGAATGCTAAAACAATTAGTTCTATGGAATCAGTAAGCAATATTATGACTCCGGAAATGAAAACTAGGGTTAAGCTTATGGAGATAATTTTAGTGGCACCAAATCTATCTGCAATTAAACCACTGGGAACTGAGAAGAGGAGGGAAGATAAACGTGGAATTGAAACTATTAAACTAACCATGAAGAAGGATAATTCATACTCATTACGTAAAATTGGGAGTAAGGCGAGTGGAAGCTCTGTGTAAACGTGGAGGAGGGTATGGGAAAAGCATAGGAAAGCCAATTTAAACTTGAAATCACTCAAACCGCACCACCAATCTTCAACAAAACTTTATTCAAAATGGATATGTGAGGGTTAAAAGCTTATCGAAGACGTTACAGGCTCATATAACCTCAAATTCCAAGGGTTCACCCTTAGCATCGAAAACAGCAACATCACTAAAACTAGCATATGGATATGCAATTATAACCATAATGAACCCATACATGTGATTATAGTCATCAATGGATGGCTTCAAAACTCCAGAGGGATGGGAATGCACAGTACCAATAATCTTGAAATCTATGGGTATATTGTACGGGTTGAATATCGCAAACCCCTCCCCAAGAATTGTTGATTGTGGGAGGAGGAAATCCTCCACTAGAAATCCATCCCTAAACCTTCTACCCCTAATCACTAGGAATATCTCCCTTGGATGTATATCCTTAGCATAAGCTAAAAGGGAAAGCAATGTTTCCCTATCAAAATACAATTTCAACAATATCACCACAATCAATCAAGATTACATATTGTGGTGTGAAAACATAATGGAAATTGAGAATTTAAACCTATTGTTAAGTGAAGGAAAATTTAATGTGAATTGCAAGGTAGATATTAATGTTGGTGATCTGCAATTGGGCGGTAAAAGAGCTTCAACAATAATAATGGCCATAATGATTTTAGGGTTGCTAAACACTCTAAACGTCAACGTTAGGGGGCAAACACTAACATACTATGCAGATAAAATGAAGTTTCCAACACATGGAGTTCCAGAACCAGTTTTAGATGGCGGGATATTCAATGTAACCGTGAAAATGGATTCAAGTATAAAATGGGTTAGAGCTGAAGTATACAATGAAACCCATAGGTTAATTGCAGATATCGTGAAAGCCAATTACGATTCAAAGAGTGGAGTTTGGCAATTGAGTTTCAAACTCCCAAGAGGGTTTGCTGAGGGGGCATACGATCTAGACGTAATTTACGAGGGAGGAAGAATATCTCAACCAAGAAGCCTATGGATAATGCCCAAATGGCCTGAGAAGCTGGATATATTGGCATGTGGAGATGTTAAACCTGAGGGGCTCCCCTACTTTTGGGAAATGGTTTACGAAGCGAACATAATAAACCCAGATGTAATAATATTCTTGGGGGATCTAGTAAACGTTCCAACAGTCTCAAGCCAATGGATCCAATTCCTAGAACCATACATGCTATTCAAAGATCCAGTATATGTTACAGCTGGAAATCATGAGTATGGAGATATAGGTAACGCCATTGAATATGAGAGAATAGTGGGTCCATTAAACTATACAGTCACCGTGGGGAAATTCCTACTCGTAAGTTTAGATACCGATAAAGATGGATGGATAAGAATGGAGAGATTGAGATGGCTTGAAAATGTACTTAAAGCCAACATTGATAAAACGAAGATCATATTCTTCCACTTCCCACTCTTCACTGAGAAATTGAAGGAGTGGGGTGTAGGCTACATAAACATTACATCATGGACAGATATAGACAAATACATAGCTAAAGGATACCTGTATGGTGACCCATCAGACTACCTCTCATGGAAGGGGCATCCAAATGAGGCAAGAGAACTATTCAGATTAATAGTGGAGTATGATGTTAGATTAATATTATCGGAACACATACACTCAGACTTAAACGTCATAGTCTATAATGAAGCAACTGGGAAGAAGCATTACTTCATAACTCCAGCAGCACTAGCCTACGATATACCAAACTATGATATAAGAGGATTCAAATTGATAAGAATCTACTCCAATGGAACAGTGGATGAAAATACATTATACAATCCTGGAACTGGATTATTCAAATACCCAAATTCAATACCAATAGATTCTGGGACCACAACATCATACAGACCAAAAACACCCTATAGACTTGGATTCCTAGAATACTATTATACACCATCAAACAATGGATCATCACATGTAGTATCACTTGCCATAATAAATGATTTGAATATAACAATAGAGAACCCGAGAATCATATTTAGAGTTCCAGCAGATAAGCCAATATCAGATTACAATTGGCATCCATACAAACCTCAATTCAAATATATTGAGAAGGATGGTGTATACTATGTAATGCTAACGAACATAACAATACCAGCAAAAAGCAGAATATACTTCACAATTGAATGCGTGAAAGATGAAGATACACCACAAGTGAAGTTTGTAAATCCACCACAAAACATTGAGAAGAATAAGTGGGTGAAGGTTACATTGGAAGCTTATGATGGTGGGTGGGGTGTAAAGAGGGTGGAAGTTAAATACAATGCCACCAGCGATAAATGGACTTCTGCACCAATAATGGATCTAATTAAAGCTGAGGGGGGAAGAGTAGTGTACGATGTGTGGATACAGCCAATACCAGTAGATCAAATTATGACTTTAAAAGCCATGGTTGAAGACTTCTCAGGTAAAACTTATGAAACATCCATAAACATAGTGGTTGGTCAACCAAAACCAAAATACACATTAAAGATAATTTCAACACCAATAGAGGGGGTTACAATACAGATAAATGGTACAAGTGTAACCACACCATACACAGCCACACTGGAACAAGCAAAATATATAGTGACAATACCACAAGAAGTTACAGTGGCTGGAAAGCAGTATAGGTTTGAGAGGTGGAGTGATGGGTCAACTCAAACCA
>NZ_JANGFQ010000186.1:0-5009 GCF_024707025.1 Candidatus Culexarchaeum yellowstonense | reverse complement strand
GCTTGCTAGATATCTTCAAATGAGGCTAAATGTCGATGGTGAGGTTGCTGAACGCCTTGTAAGGCTTGCTATAAAGGGTGAGAGAAATTATTTGCTGCGGCTGTATGGTTATGATAAGCTAAGTAGGATAGGAATGGATGAGTTGGACCTATTGAAGAGGTTGAAGAGACCTTTCGTATTCGGCTTCTTCGTAAAGGAGGTTCTGGAGAGCGAGTTGAAGGATGATGTGAAGTATAAGGCTGCTCTAGAGAGCTGGAGGAGCATAAATCTCTATCAGAATGAAGGTGTTCCTGCATACCTAATCAAGACAATAAATTTTCTGCTGAATAAGGAGGGGTTTAACCATATATACTTTGAGACCCTAATCAAACTGTGCTTAGCCCTCCCTAACCTCTTTGAAGCATGCTTAAAAGTGATGAGTGATGAGCTGAGTGATGTGGAGGATTTATTCAATTATGTTATGAGCTGTAAGGAAGTAACGGTAGATGATAAAATAGCCTTTCTGGCAGCTATTCTAAACCTGAGAGATATTAATGAAGTTGCCAGATTGAAGCTGTATGAGAAGTTTCTAAGAAGTGAACATATACCCTTTAACGACAAGATGGAGCTATGTAAACATGCTGCTGACCTAAACCTCGCGAAGTATTTGAAGAATAAGCTTAAACCATACCTGCCAGACGATCAGGATACTGGTCTATTTGATGTTCCTCCATACATCTTCCTTCTAAGCATGCCTTCCCTGTCGAGGAGAAGCATAAGATGGCTTGCCGAGGCTGAACCGGATAAGAAGAGACTTGTAGAGAAATACTTTAAGGAGAGGATGGAGGGCTATTATGAAGTATACCAGACTCTAGGAGCTTTAGACATCTGCAAACTATACCATAGAGAGTTAGGGGAGGAGTATTGTATCGACATTTTCAGGAGGGCTTTAAGAGCAAACAGGGTAGAGGTTAGAAGGACTGCTGAAAAATACCTTAAGGAGTTGCACAGCCAAACATTATATAGCGATGCGTAAGTAGCAAAATCGAAATCATTGAGAAATATTTTACTATTAACTTTAGTCTTCAACGTCTTATCGAGAATTTAGCCAATCTCAAAGAATGTAAAACTAATAATCCGGGAATGTAGTATACCATAATGAAGAATGTCATGAATACAGCAGATAATTCAATAAAAGTAGGCAGTATTTTATGAGCTGTTACATGAAGATGAAGTGTTTCAAAAATCACAAGTAGTAAAGCAGACTTAGGAAATAACCGAAATGATGCAATAATGACCAGTAAAATCTTCCATATTTCTAGGGTTAAGCACCTCTATCTTTTCTTATCAATATTCCATAAAATAGCTTCTCAAATAGGTTCCCCATAAAGGGGGAAATTTTATAAAATAGTTTCCCCATAAATAGTGCATGGAACTAAGGAATTATATGCTGACGAAAAAGGAAAGCATAAGGGATCTAAGAGTGGAGGATAGGGTTGCTGAGGTGAAGGAAAATAAGAATTTTATATTGTCCATAATAGGTCCAAGAAGAGCTGGGAAAACCTACTTCATATATAATTTAATCAGAAAGAGAAAGATTAAAGATGAAGAGTTTGTCTTCATAAATTTCGAGGAGCCGGTTGAAGTAAGGGAGTTGGATGAAGTAATTACGGGACATTATGAAATATATGGTAGGGAGCCGGTTTACATTTTCCTGGATGAGGTTCAAAGCTTCAGCAACTGGGAGAAGCATGTCTACTCTCTATATGAGAGAAAGAGGTACTACATTTTTATTACAGGATCCTCATCAAAGCTTTTAAGTAAGGAAATATCAACACAGCTTAGGGGGAGAGCTGTTCCACTATATGTTTTCCCCTTCTCCTTCACTGAGGTTTTAAAGATAAATGGATTGGAATTAAAAAAATATTATAGCTCTTATGAGCTGGCTAAGATAAGACATATATTGTCATCATGTTTGAAACGCGGCTTCTTCCCAGATGTGGTTCTAGGCAACATAGATCCATTCGAATTCTTCAGGGAGTATCTTGATCTCATTATGTATAAAGATATTATAGAGAGATTTGGAGTTAGAAATCGGTACGCCCTCGAGCTTTTCCTTAAATCCTGCATTTCCTCAAACACCTCACTATTCTCCGTTCATAAGGTCTTCAATTCCTTAAAGTCTCAAGGAGTAAAGATTAGCAAGAAGACTTTATATGCTTTTCAAAGAATTGTTGAGGATGTAGGCTTCGGCTTCTTCCTTAAGAAGTTTGAGTGGAGTAAAAGAAAGATTGAGCTAAGCATACCTAAATTCTACCTAGTAGATAATGCAATATATACCTACGTTGAGCGTGAAGACGTTGGAAGACTCTTAGAGAACGTTGTATTCCTAGAGCTGATTAAGAATGGACTTATTCCAAATGAAGACTTCTTCTACTGGAGAAATACCAAGGGAAATGAAGTGGACTTCGTTATAAGGAGGGGGCCTCATATAGAAAAACTGGTTCAAGTCACCTACGCCTCTGGAAGAGATGATGTTAATAAGGAAGAGATTAATCCCCTAATTAAGGCAAGTACAGAATTAAGATGCAATGATCTGCTCGTTATAACATGGAACTACGAGGACGAACTTAAACTTGAAAATAGAAAAATCAGACTCCTACCCTTATGGAAATGGTTAACAGAAATTACCCATATTAAACAACGATGATGTAAATATATAATGCTGGACTAAAGCCTTAAAGAAAGGGAGCTGGGCTTTCTTTAAGAGCTGAAATCCTACTGGAACTGTTATTACAGTTCCAGAATTCTCCATCATTAGTCTTCTCTAGTTACGAAATGTGAGGATTAGGAGGATGAAATATATACTCCGTAGGCAACTATTGTGGAAATACTGGGTTATACCTTTAGCAGCATTGACATTCTGGAGTCCAGATAAGCCTTAGGACTCCTGGGACTCCAATCTAATTTACTTGTTAACTTCCGATCTCCCGCTTACATTTTGCCTGATGACTCGATCTATTTATCAATATTTTATCTCCTTCATCCAAGGGTTAATCTACCTGCTTTAAGAGCGGCAAGTTTCATAGGAACCATGTTAGGCATTTTTAATATAGGAATAGGTTTTATGATGCGGAGCGGTGAGAGGCTTATACCTTGGATTTATACATGTTCCTTTACTGGCATTATCCTTATGTTGTTTTATACTGTCTATTAAAGAGGTGTGAGAAAGAGGCATGTTATTATTTCAGCTTCAACCATATATCGTTTGTGCAAATAAAATTTTCACTTTTAAATAAGAATGTTGGTAAGGTTTTTGTTTCTCTGCTTTCTTTAATGTAATATGTTTATTCCGGAGGCTTCTAGGTTTCTTTCAAGTGAGGAGTGTGTAGCCTTACTTCGTAGGGTTCACATGCATATCCATGGCCATTCTTTTTGGAGAAAAGGCTCTCAGTGAAAGATATTTTAAGTTGGTAGGTGTAAAGAAGTATGAATGAGCTTTCCGGCAATCTCTGCATTCTACCGATGGAGTTCAGTGAGTTTAATGATTGGTACAAAGAATTAAGTAAGCTCAGGATTTTCTGGGCTAAACCATTAAATAATGTTAACTTGATTTCTACCGATAGTGAGAAATGTTTACTGGAAATCGAATGGATTGTTAGAAGAAAAATAAAAAAGGCCATAATGTGTATTTCGAAGAGTCCAAGTAAAGCCTTTGAAGTGATAAGAAAATCCGGATATGAAAGTATAACTAAGCTTCTCATGATTCCGGAAGACTCCATACTAAGTTCTTCTTACAACATAAACGCTAGGTCAATCCTTTATTTTTGGGACGTTCATTCAAAAGTCTTAGAGCCGAACAATAAAGTTAGGATTGTTAAACTGTGGAATTGGAGTAATGAAGACCTAGAAATCTTTAATCAAATTCATAAAAAGAGCTGGGGGTTCTTTATACCTCCTCGAAAAGATGACCATATCATTGTACTAGCCTATTTGAAAGATATGCCTGTAGGAATGGCTTATCTTAATAAACATAACTTCAATATAGATTATGGTGTTCATATAGCACGTAATTTTTGGAGGAATAGAATAGGTACGACAATACTTAGAGAAGTTCTTAATCTATCAAAAAGATTAAATGCCAAATATGTAAGTGTTGTACGTGTACTAAGATCGCTCCGCATCTCATCTTCAGACCGAAGAGCTATATTATTTTATAAAGCTAATAATCCAGCTCTCAAACTTAATGTATGTAGAGTAGAAAATTGCGATCTTCAGACTAAGGATTAAAGTTATTGGATTCTTAACCATTAACGATAGAATGGATTCTCATTTCTTATTTTGTTGAAAACCTCTTTAGCGACCTCATAATCTATCGTAGAATTATGATAGCATTACTCCAGTTTATATCGTCCAAATACGATTGTCAAGTGAAAATTCCCCTCTTCGCTGTTCTAAAAGCTATTAAGCTGAATTTAAATCAGTATCTCATTCTTCTCTTCAGCTTTATCAATAATATCATCGTGTATTAAACTGGCGAAGTGGCCTAATTCGATCATGCAAGTGGAGGAATTTTCACTATTTCCCCTACAGAATTACATGATAACATCAACAAAAGGGATGAATCATCTTAGTATATCGTAAGGAATCACTCTGATGCAGATTTATTATTAAACATTAAGACCACCTACGGACCCTAATTCTAAAATACCAAAATACAATAGTCACTATCATAAGGATAACGAAAATTAATAATTCATCTCTTATAAATGGAAGAATGAGAGGATCTTCTGCAAAAAGTCCTGAGCGGAAGAGCTGCCTGGCCGGGTATATGGGGAAGAATTTGGCAGTCTCTCCCTGAAGGCTCATACCTATGCCGATAAGCGCGATTAATGTAAGTACACCCTCCGTATAACGGGGAATAAGCGCGCCGATTATCAAGCCGATCTCCATGGCGATCAATCCCGCGATGAAAAATGCCAGCCAGAGTATCCAAGGATGTTTCGGTGAAAGTATGGGGACAAATACAA
>NZ_JANGFQ010000251.1:0-5075 GCF_024707025.1 Candidatus Culexarchaeum yellowstonense | reverse complement strand
AAAGGTAGTGATTGAAATTTAAAGTTAATAGTTTCACCATGGAAGAGTATCCAAAAACTTTAACATCCTTCATTCTTCCTATATTTTCCAGTATTTGATGCTAAAATGAACTACCCCCATTCCTCAACATTGTCTCAGCATATTCTATCAGTATTAGCTCTAATGCTCAACTACTTTACAAACTAAAAAAAATTTAATAAAGTCAATATGATTAAACAATGCCAAGCTCCCTTAATTTCTCTTTTGAAGGAATACCTTCAGGAGTCCATCCTCGAGCTTCATAATATTCTCTTAGCATAATTTCTATGTCTGGAACTTTCCCCATGGTGCCACCTTCTTGTGGCTCTAGCAATCTCTTTGGAAGAACATCATCCTTTGAGGATATACCCCACTGACAGTTAAGAAGCCTTTTAAGATTGAAGCTTCTTTCACCAATTACCATCAATTCTTCAATAGTCACTCTTCTACCAGTTACAAGCTCAAAAAACGTTCTAACCTGAGTAAAAGTGAGACCTGCCGATAATGTATATTTACACATAGTCAATGCGTCGAAGAGCTCCATCATATCTTGCATTTTTTTAACCATTATAGCTTTTCCCTTCGATTGGAATCTATCACCTTGTACCGTAATGCCGATTTCTGGTACTAGTCTCCCCCTATCTGGATTATGGGGCCAAGCAAGGTGGCATCCGCCACGGTTCATAGTTGCATAACTTAAAGCATGCCCAAAGAAGGCTCTCGGGTTATGGGCTGCAACTTCGAGACCTTTAACATGAACAGCAAACTCCTCGCTTCCGCGATTCAACTGTTTTGAAGCTTCTTTTACACCTCTAGCTAACAAGTCGCCTATGCCTTCTCTTCTCGCTATGAGTTCCACTAGTTTCACTAAGTTTTCTGAGGGGCCCCATGTGAGTTCTATTCCTCCAGTATCTTGTTTTGTTATTATGCCTCTTTCATAGGCTTCTATGGCGAAGGAAAGAACAGCCCCCACGGAAATAGTGTCCATTCCAAGTCTGTTACATAAATCATTTAGCTTCGTAATAAGGGATAAGTCATCGTTAAGTAGGTTTAAGCCTAACATGCATTGAGTTTCAAATTCAGGGGCGTCAGCTTTTAAGCCAGCATATTTCCCCTCCCTAATGTAGACTGTGCGTTTACACGCAATTACACAATTACAACACGGAGTTATCTTGTCTAGGATAGTTTGAGAAATTGCAACGCCACTTATCTTCTTCACCTTTTCTTCATCCCAAACCCCTTCTCTATAGTTTCTTATCGGTACGTTACCTAGGCGATAATGAGATTCCAAGCCTCCACCTGTTCCATATTTACGAAAAACTTGAGTAACTGGGCTTTTAGCTAGCTGCATTTGTACTTCTTTTGCAAACTCCAATAGTTTATTTTCATCAGCTACTGGAATCTTCCCAGTCCCTTTAACAACCACTGCCTTCAAGTTTTTAGATCCCATAATTGCACCCATTCCAGACCTTCCTGCTTTGCCGATGCCGAAAATTATGGATGCATAATACACAAGCTTTTCACCAGCAGGTCCTATGGCGCCTATTTGAACAGTATCATCTTTAAGCTCCCTTTTTATAATGTCATAGGTTTCATAGACGTCTTTACCCCAAATGTGACTTGCATCCTTAAAGTTAACTTCGCCATCTATTACGGATAAATAGACTGGCTTCTTCGCTCGTCCACTTATAATGATTAAGTCGAAACCAGCCTTCTTAAGATGTTGACCGAATAATCCTCCAGCATGGGATTCCCCCCAAATTCCAAGGGGGGATCTCGCGCATACACTAATACGTCCTGAAGAAGGGACAACGGTGCCTGTAAGAGGCCCCGTGGCAAATATGAGAAGGGCTTCAGGGCTGAAGGGCTCTACATCAACAGGCATTTCATCATAAATTATTTTTGCAGCCAGACTTGAACCACCTATGTACTTTTCTCTTAAGTCTTGAGGCAAATTTTCGATTTTGACATTCTCATTCGTGAGGTCTACTCTTAGAATTTTACCTATATACCCAGTCATCTCAAAACCCCCAGTAGCTTTAACTGCATATAAAAATAAAAAAATATTTAATGTTTTTTAGCTCTTTCCCTTATGACTTTCTCGTCTCCAGGAGGCGTATAAACCCATATGAATTGCAATTCCTCATCGCCAAAGTTTTCTAGGGTGTGAGTTTCATTTGGCGGAATATAAACTAGGTCGCCTGCTTCAAGGATATACTCCCCATTTACACCAGAAATTTTCGCTTTCCCCCTTAAGATGAAAATTGTTTCTTCACCAGTGTGGGCATGAGGTGCACCCTTCTCCCCTACAGGATAAACCGTGAAGCCCATTGCCAAATGCTTTGAGCCTATAACTGGATCTATTAATATCTTTGTCACTTTCTTTGAAGGTGGAGGAGCAGGGAAGACTGGAGCCTCGTCCTTCTTAACGATTATCATGCTCTACACCTTTGGTGGATTTTCAAGTGGTGAAACTCCAGGGGGATATTTTCTTTTAAGCTCTTCTATGAATTCGCATAATTTATCGACTACAGCATCTACTATCTTTTTGCCCTTTTCCTTAGTTGCCTTTGTGGCGTCTCCAATTATACCCAGCTTGTAAACATCAACTTGGAAGTAGGATGCTGTAATGTTGTGATGAGGAATTCCACCTTCTTCTGGGACTGTCCTTGTCGGATGACCAAACCATTTCTTGTCAACAATAGTAGGCGCTGACTCTTTACCTGCTTTACTCATGTCTACAAGTTCCGGGTAAAGTTCTAAAGCCACCGAAGTCTCTACTTCATCTGCATGTACAAGTGGAGTTTCACAAACCTCTTCTATGAGTTTCCTAACAAGTTCCCACCATGTGATAACGGCAATGAAAGCCTTAGTCTCTAAGGCTAGTTCATGTAAAGCACCTACAAGAACCCATTGCTGACCATGTCCATTAAATATTATTACTTTTTTGAACCCATTTTTCACAAGCCCAGTTACGACATCTTTCACAAATTGTTTAAGCACATCCGATCGAATGGGGATAGTTCCTGGAAAGCCATATTGCATGTACATGTGAGCACCATACCATATTGGAGGTGCAATAAGCACACCTGTTCTTTTGGCCACGCGTTCCGCCATTTTTTGAACATTAAGGGAGTCTTCACCAACTGGACATTGAGGACCATGCTGTTCTATTGAACCAACGGGCAATATTATGATGTCACATTTTTTAGCATGTTCAACTATTTCAGGCCAGCTTAACTCTTGATACCAAACGCTTTTTGGCAATCATTCTCCCTCTCTTCTATTTTGGAATAGCTAATCCTTCCGCACCCTTCCCTGACTGAACAGCCTCTGGATAATACTTTTTAACAGTTCGGGCAACAAGTACTGCTTGTTTAGCCATATTCACACCTTCTGCCTTAGTTGTTGGTAGACCATGAGTTACAAGCGCTGAATTCCCAGTTTTCAAATGTATGGGTGCACCTATTCTCACCATTTCTGGCGCCTCGTAGGTTCTGATCATTCCACCAGTAGATGCAGGATTGTCAACGTGTACGTCTATTGGCACACTTACGGCTTGTCTTATTGCGGCAATCATGGGTAAAGTTAAGTCCCTAACGGGGTTTATAGAATCAGCACCCAACATTTCTAAAACCTTAAAGGACACGGGGTTTCCATGACCACAGTGGGCTGACAACTTAAATTTCACATCTTTTGGGAGTTCCCCATCTTTCCGCATTTCATTTAACAACCATAGAAGACCTTCATCATACACGAGTATGCCTCTGCAACCAAGATGCACTGCTCTTTTGACATCTTCAACAGCTCTTATAACCTGCTCCATCCCCCTAAGCCTATAGCCAACTCTTCCAGCTTCAGGGGTGTTCGTTGCCCTCTGGGTACTTAGGTCATAAGTCGCCCTTGGCCCCACTGAAAGGATTAGTTCTACTTTATAATCCTTTGCAAGCTGTATGAATTCTTCCAGCTCTTCGTCTGTGTGGCGCATTATCCCAAGAGTTTCAGTAATCCTATTAATAACCACTCCATATTTTTCAGCAGTTTCAAGTGCAGCCCTCATCGTTTCAGCTGAGTTAACAGTTGGAATTTCAATCCTGTACTGGGCACCATCTGGAAACCTCAATTTAGATTCTGGAAGCTCGTAAAGATCATGGTCTGGAAGACCCTTCTTTCTTAAATATGCACGAGTTTCTTTGCCAACAAGTATTTCCATTATACGTCACCTTACAGTAGTATATTTGTGGCAATATTTAAGACATTCGCTGATTTTCAAAAGTTTCAAAAACCAACCTAACCGAATTTTATATTGATAAAAAGAAAATAGGATAAAAATAATTTTTTCATGTAAAGGATGATTGATCACCCTTTTAGTCAGATATTTTTTAACTTAAACGGGTAGGTATCATCTAATCCATTCTTCAAGCTTTCAAAGAATCCGAAGACTTAGAATATTCCATTGAATATTCCATTTTATTATTTAATAATGTTCCTATTGCTGAGTCCATGATGGCAATTATGCCGTCTATTAACATGGTTTATCCTTTAATGCGTTCGAAGAAAATAATTTGTATCCTGTGTACTGGTGGAGCGCGCATCCTTCTCACCCGAAACAGATAATATAGGTTAATTATCGAGAGAACGACCCAAATAATCAGTATAACTGTTGAGAGTACCCTGACTCCCCAGTTCTGAATGAACATATTCGATAACAGTAATATCAATGCGATTAGGAGGAGGACTCTTCGAAGAAGCCTAAGATAGAGGAAGCGCCTTCTAAACTGGCGCAACTCCATATTTCCCATATGGAGAATGCGCATGAAGAATATTGTTCAATTATCATGTAATTAAAATTTATTATTATTTGAGTTAAATTATTAGGGAAAGGTATATGTGATGTGGATAGAAGTATATTAGGGGTGTGTACAGAGTTAATTATAATTTCAGCTGAGAAGTATGGTTCTTAAACGTTAAGTTAGGGGGCAAGGGGATTGGACATAAAACATGAAACTATTGAGGAGAGGGCGAAGCTGGTTTTTTCATTGGGATCCATGAAGACT
>NZ_JANGFQ010000215.1:0-5098 GCF_024707025.1 Candidatus Culexarchaeum yellowstonense | reverse complement strand
CTATCATCACTGGTTGGTTGTGTATGGATGATTTACATTGCATACAGATACCTTATGAATAATTAATTATATTTTTCCATCTCCAAACGTTAACGTCATTTTATTGCATGCTTTGTTATTTCAATTGAGCATGCATTGTATTTTGTGCAGAATTCTTCACATTTCTCAGCCCATATTCTCTCCCTATATTTCAGGCCACATTTTTCACATACGTATACTGTTTCACCATTGTATGTAAACTCTTTAACCATGTTTATCACCAACTTATTTAACCTCATTGCTTATATGCTTATTGTAGCATATTATTAGTTTGGTGATTGCTTGAGGATTGTGGATTTGAGGAGTGATACTGTCACTATTCCGCCTAAGGAAGCTTTAGCCACAATTCTTGAAGCTCCATTGGGTGATGACGTTTACCGTGAGGATCCAACTGTCAATAGGCTTGAGGCTATGGCTGCTGAGATATTTGAGAAGGAGGCTGCTCTACTTGTTACTAGTGGGACGCAAGCTAACTTGATATCTGTTATGGCTCACACTAAGCGTGGAGATGAAGTTATTGTTGAGTATGATTCGCATATCTACAATTATGAGGTTGGTGGGATGTCTTGGATTGCAGGTGTTCATCCAAGACCCATAAAGGGGGTTAGGGGTTTCATGGATCCAGCTGCCATAGAAGCTGCCATTAGACCTAAAGATATTCATTGTGGTGAAACCACACTGCTCTGTGTTGAGAATACCCATAATAGGGCTGGAGGTACCGTTATAACGCCTAAACAGATGGAGGCTATGGCTGAAGTTGCTAGGAGGTATGGTTTGAAAGTTTATGTTGATGGTGCAAGGATATTCAATGCTGCAGTGGCTCTTGGAGTTAAACCTTCAAAACTTGTTGAGCATGCCGATTCCCTCAGCTTCTGTCTTTCCAAGGGTTTAGCTGGACCAGTTGGTTCTCTTATGGTTGGACCTAAAGATTTCATTGAACGTGCTAGGAAGATTCGCAAAGTCCTTGGTGGTGGTATGAGGAAAGCTGGAGTTATAGCTGCACCCGGGATATGGGTTTTAGAGCATATGGTGGATCGTTTAAAGGAAGATCATGAGAATGCCCGTAAACTAGCCCTTGGACTCTCAAAGATAAAAGAGATATCCATTGATTTAGATTCAGTTCAAACCAACATTGTGATTTTCGAGTTGAAGGAGATTAGTGCAAAGGTTTTTGTGGAGGCTTTAGCTAAGAGGGGCGTTAAATGCGGCGCCATTGGTCCACGTAAGATTCGTATGGTTACACACTATGGCATCACTTCTGAAGACATTGATTATACATTAAAAGCCGTTAAAGCAGTTATAGATGATTTATCCGAATGATATTTGAATTGAATTTAACCATAAATACAACATAATTTTTGTTACAAATCTTTCAAGTTTCCATTTTTAATATATTTGCATTAAAGTTTACTTTAATTTCTGTTGTATGATTTGAGCATGTAATGTGAATTTAAATTTAAGCAAAATGGAACTTGATCAAAGAGATGATGAAGATGTAATTATTAGGACTTCTTAAGAATCTACTATTAAAAAATTCTTCCTAGAAATTGGCAAGAAATGTAGATAAAGCTTATAATTATGGGCTAGGCTATTCCAATATGGGCTAAGCCTACGTGAATGTTTCAGAAGATTTTGAAATCAAGATTTCGAAGAGAAGGTTCATATCTATTCCAAAACTATTGCTGAGGCTCTTGGAATAGAGGGAGGTACTAAGGTGAAACTTTACGTTGAAGAGGGAAAGATCGTTATTGAACCCATTAAGGATGCTTTGTGGTTCGCGTTTCATGACCCTAAAGTAGGACGTGTAACTTTTAAGGAGTTAGAAGAGGAGAGTGAACGTGAGCAAGAGAAACTTTCGGGTACTCCTTGACACATAGTTTCTTCTCCCATTCCTTGGCCTTGCAACTGATGAAGTGGTCATGTATTCTCTGCCGAAACTGAGAGGGGCAGAGCTCTTCTACAGCGAGCTGAGTATCTTAGAAGCTATGTGGAAAGCTGTGAAAATTGTTAAGAAAGAAGATTTAGATTTATTTATCAGTTTAGAAGATCTTAGATGAGCACTTAGTTTTAAGAGGTTTAATCCAGATCTTCATTAGAGGGAGCTGAATACCATAACCGCTTGTCATTGATTATACATTAAATTTTGTTACGGTTTTCAATAGCCTCCTGTACATTTATATTTTTATTTTTCATTTAATGGCAATCTTAATTTATCTGTTTGTACCTATTTTATTGCTGGTTGATTAGTGGTTTGTATGTGGAGTATGCTTTATCTGCTTAGGAATAATCCTGATAGGATTAAAGCTTCTCAACGTGCTAGGGGTTTGGATGAGTCTGTTGTTGATAAGGCTTTAGAATTGGATTTAAGGTGGCGTAGAACTTTAACTAGAGTTAATGAGTTGAGGAGGGAGCATAATAAGATTTCACGGGAAATTGCAAATTTGAGTGGTGAGGAGAGAGTTAAAAAGCTTGAGGAAGCTCGTAAGTTAGCTGAGAGGATTGAAGCTGAAGAGAAGATTTTGAGGGAATTGGAGGAGGAACGTACAAGAGTGCTTCTTGGAATTCCAAATGTAATTCATGAATCTGTTCCCATTGGTAGGTCTGAGGAGGATAATGTTCCAATAAGATTTTATGGTAAACCAAAAGTTTATAGAGGGTTCTTGGATGATTTCTTGAAGCAGGTTAAGGGGTTCAATGTTGATTATGAAGTTATTGATTGGAAGCCTATGGGTCATGCTGATATGCTTGATTTCCTCGGTTTAGGTGATACTGTTAAGGCTGGTGAAGTGGCTACATCCAGATTCTACTACCTATTTGATGATCTCGTATGGCTTGATTTTGCATTACTCCTATATGCAATAGACTTCTTATCTCAACAAGGGTTTAAAGTGATTTTGACGCCATACATGCTTAGGAGATCTGCTTATGAAGGTGTTACCACCTTAAGTGATTTTGAAGAAGCTTTGTATAAGATTGAGGGTGAAGACCTATACCTGATAGCTACAAGTGAACATACAATTGCAGCTTACCATATGAATGATTTACTGGATGAAAATAATCTTCCATTGCTCTATGCTGGTGTTAGTGCATGTTTTAGGAAGGAGGCTGGAGCTCATGGTAAAGATACCAAGGGGATCTTTAGAGTTCATCAATTTAATAAAATTGAGCAATTCGTCTTCTGCATGCCTGAAGATTCATGGAATTGGATTGAGCGGCTAATTGGGAATGCTGAGAAGCTTTGGAGTGGTTTAGAGATTCCATATAGGGTTGTGAACATATGTTCTGGGGAATTGAGTGCTGTTGTTGCTAAGAGGTATGATTTGGAAGCTTGGATGCCTGCTCAAGGTAAGTATAGGGAGATGGTTTCATGTAGCAATTGTTTGGATTGGCAGAGCTATCGTCTCAACATTAGGTTTCAGAGGAAGGGGGAGAAGGGGTTGGAGAGGGGATATGTGCATACACTTAACTCTACAGCTATTGCTTCCACTAGGGCTATAACTGCCATATTGGAGAATTATCAAGAGCCTGATGGCTGTGTAGTTATACCTAAAGTTTTGAGGCCTTACCTTGAAATGTTCAAGAAGGCTCCTAAGGAAGTTATACATCCAGTTAAGGGTAAAGTGGAGAAAAGGTAATTTATGTAAAAATTAGTTTTTAATTATCTTTACTTTTATGGCATGTACTGAGCATGATATGCATGGATCGTAATTTCTCACTATCATCTCCACCATCAACTGTGCTTCCTCTATTGGCTTGCTAATTATTTCTGGAATTTGCATTAGTATATCTTGCTCGATGTGTGCCAAGTTTTGTGTGGTTGGAGCTATTATCCTTGCCTTCTCCACGTACCCTTCACTATTTATCTCATATGAGTGATACAGTATCCCCCTAGGTGCTTCTGTTACTCCACATCCCCATCCAGCTTTAACTTTCCCCTCTACGTATGGTTTCTCTGGTTCTCTATATTCATCTATAAGTCTCTCTATTTCTAATGTTGAATGATATATCTCTGCCGTCCTAGCTATTATGCTTTGATACGTATTCACTAGAGGTGCTTTAAATCCATATGCTTCCAATACGTCTCTCACCTCTCCTCTTAGAGCTTTGTAGTTGTTGTTGAATCTTGCTATTGGGCCAGTTACGTATGTCCCCCTCCCCTTTATTCTGCACCTTAGCGATGTGGAGTATGGTACTTGGAATTCTTCTATGTTATCTTCAAATTCTTCTTCAGATATGTTTATCCCCTTATTGGACACGATTCTTCCGCCTATGGTTGGGTATTCCCCTTCGGGGTCTTGTAGTGATAGGTATTCGTAGTCACATTTTATTTTAGGAATTTCTAGCTGGAGTATCCATTCTAATAATTCTTTTGCAATTTCTTGTTTATCTTTGCATTCCCTCTTGATGTCTTCAAGCTCTTCCCTCCTTATTATCCTGTAGAATCCTCCAATTCTGCATGAAACTGGGTGTACTGATCTTCCTCCAATTTTTTCCATAACATAGTTTCCGAAGGCTTTCAGCTTTAGTGCTTTTCTAACTATTTCCGGCTTTATTTTTGCCAATTCTATTACGTCGTTTAGTTTCATGAAGTCTGGTGCATGTAATAGGAATACGTGTAGTGCGTGGCTGCTTATCCACTCCCCAAATAGTAATGTTTTCCTTAGATTTTGAATTTCCTTTGGAATATTTATTTCAAGTATCTTTTCCATTGCTCTGCTACTGCTGTATATGTATGGTACTGGGCATATTCCACATATCCTTGCCACAAAATCTGGTACTTCCAAATACTTTCTTCCCCTTATGAATGCTTCGAAGAATCTTGGCGCTTCAATTATTTCCACTTGTATCTTCTTCACATTTCCATTTTCCACTACTATTTCGACTTCGCCTTCACCCTCCACTCTCGTTAATGGTTTTATGTTTATTTCCACAATTTTATTCATATTTCTCCACCACTTCCTTGAATTCTGGTCTCCAGCATTCAAATTTCTTGAATAGGAATGAGATATCCTTCTTGCTCAATTCTTTCTCCATGAATTGTTGTGCTAGTTTTGTTGTT
>NZ_JANGFQ010000177.1:0-5355 GCF_024707025.1 Candidatus Culexarchaeum yellowstonense | reverse complement strand
TCAAAAGTTGTTAGACCAAACATTCAATGGAGAATTAAAGTCTACTCTGAAATCAAGCGTATATGCGATAAGTATGGTATTGAGTTCTCAACATGCAAGGAAGGCTTATACTATTACCACACGGCCAAGAATTGTTGCGGCATGCACTACATGGAAAATGGAAAGTATGTCCTAAGACCAACACTCCATGAAGCATGGAACTACTATGTAAAGCATGGTAGAACACCGAAACTCGACGAACTTACGGCAAATCTAACGGAACAATACATTTATGGCGAGAGACTAAAGCACTATCCTAGACTTCTAAGAAAGAAGATGATATCACATGAGAAAATTTTGAGAGAAATTCTCCAGCAAGGATTTAAAGAGTTAACTTAACAAGAGACTGGCAATTGTGTGACTTCTAAGCTATAAGAAAGTCTTAAGGATGATTTACTACGTTTAAATTTTATTTTCAATGGGCATTTATTTACGGACTTCCATAATTTGGTTTAAGAAACGCTTATAAATAGTTATAAGGATAATGTCTTTTGAAGGTGTTTTTCTTGGTAGAGAAAAGTGAAATTTTAAAGTGGTTTGATGAGAATTCTCAGAGATTAATCGATATTGCTCAAAAAATATGGGAGTATGCTGAACCTGCACTACAAGAGTATAAATCTTCCAAATTGTTGGCTGATGAATTAGAGAAGGAAGGTTTTCATGTGAAACGTGGAGTAGCTGATATGCCAACTGCATTTGTGGCTTCCTATGGCTCTGGGAAGCCTGTGATTGGTGTTTTAGGTGAATATGATGCTTTACCTGGACTTTCACAGAAGCCTATTCCACGTAAGGAGCCTGTTAAGGAAGGTGCACCTGGTCATGGTTGTGGACATAATCTTTTGGGGACAGGTGCTCTTGGAGCTGTTTTAGCTGCAAAACATATTATGGAGAAATACAATATCAAGGGTACTTTAAGATATTATGGTTGTCCTGCTGAGGAGACTTTGGTCGGCAAGGTCTTTATGGTTAAGGCTGGGCTTTTTGATGATGTTGATGTCGCATTAACGTGGCATCCATGGATTGCAAACACAACGTGGATGGCAAGCATGTTGGCTATGAATAATGTTAAGTTTAAATTTTATGGTGTTGCTTCACATGCAGCTGCGGCACCGCATGCTGGTAGAAGTGCTCTTGATGCTGTTGAACTCATGAATATTGGCGTGAATTATTTGAGGGAGCACATTATACCAGATGCTAGAATACATTACGTTATAACTCATGGTGGTCAAGCGCCAAATATAGTTCCAGATTTTGCTGAAGTATGGTATTTTATCCGTGCACCGAAGAGAGTTCAAGTTGAAGAAATCTATAATAGGGTTATAAATATAGCTAAAGGTGCTTCATTGATGACTGATACTAGAATGGAGATAGAGTTTATAACTGGATGCTGGGAAGTCGTACCCAATGAAGTTCTATCAGAATTACTTTACAAGAATCTAGAGATTGTTGGTGCACCACGATATACTGATGATGAAATGAAGTTTGCTGAAGAAATCATAAAAACCTTCCCACCTAATCAAAGAGAATCATTAATGGCTTCATATAGTGTACCTAGACTCGAGGAAGCTTTAAAACGTTTAATAATAGACTATGTGGCTCCACCAGAGGATAAGGGTAAAGTTCTACCTGGATCTACTGATGTGGGGGATGTTTCTGTAAAAGTTCCAACCGCACAATTAGTTACTAGTACATGGGTTTCCGGGACTCCTTCACATAGTTGGCAAGCAGTAGCTGCATCAGGGATGAGTATAGGGCATAAAGGGATGTTGACTGCAGCGAAAACTTTATCATTAACCGTAATAGACCTATTTCTAAATTCGGAGATTATTAATAAAGCTAAGGAGGAGCATGTTAAGAAAGGTTTAGTTTATAAAAGTCCATTACCAGAGGGCGTAAAGCCACCTGTACCCAAAGGTTAATTATCAATTAACTTAACATAATTTTACTTTTTCTTTTTAAATAGTAATGTTTAAATACGCATCAATATTTAAGTTTTAATAAGAGGTGTTTTTATTTGCCTGAAGAATGGTTAGCTATAGCTACTAGTTGGGTTATGTGGTTGATAGGTTTCATAACTGTTGGCAATGCTCTCATACAAACACTCTTATTCTACAGAGTTATCCGAAGGGTTGGGGAGAAAATTAAAATGAAACCAGGAATCTTAAAGGAGAGTTTACGCGCTGCACTAATAACTTCAATAGGTCCATGCATGGGAATCTTTGTTGGTATGGTGACTTTGGTGATAGCGCTTGGCGGTCCAGTGGCCTTCATAAGGGAGGGTGCTGCTGTGGGTTCAATAATGTTTGAATTAATTTCCGCTAGAACGGGTGCTGAGGTTGCTGGGGCGCAATTAACTAGGGAAGGCATGACTCTACTTGGATTAAGTTTAGCTTTATGGACTATGGCTGTGGGCAGTGTTGAGTGGGTTATTGTAGGTGGAGTACTAACAAGATGGTTACCTAAACTGAGGGATGCAATGGGTGGTGGAGATCCAAAACTCATAGGTTTGATCTCTGTGGCTATGATGCTTGGAGCATTTGGCAGGATGCTTGTGAGGGACGATGTTATGCCCACCATACTTGCTATGAGCATTAGACCACCATTGATTGCGGGAATTGTTGGAATCGTTGTTGCAGTTGCATGGATAAAATTTGCTGAGAAATTAAAGAAACCATGGCTTAAAGAGTACTTCATGTTACTTGCACTATTACTTGGAATGATTATAACACAATTACTTGTAAATGCGGGGGTTGTGAAATGAGTGAAGAGGAGAAATATTTTGGGATGAGTCCACTACCACTCGAAGAGAAGAAGAAGATAATGGATGAGGAGTATTATCCAAAGATTCACCTCTATGGGATAATTACAAGCTTAATTCATGCCTTAATAATATTCCTACCAGTAATATATCTTGCAGCATTAGGGTATTTCCCACCATGGGATAAAGCTATTTTAGCCTTTATAAATATAGCATCAGTAGTGGGGCCATACTGGATCATAGAGCCAATATCATATTTTGGAATATTGGGGGTTGTTGGCACTTACATTTCATTTCTAGCTGGAAACATTTCCAATATGAGATTACCCGTTTCGGCGGTGGCGCAAGAGGTTGCTGGCGTTAAGGAGGGATCATATGAAGGTGAAATTGTTGGGGGGCTGGCAATAATAGCTTCACAATGGATGTTAACAATAATATCGTTCCTAGCGGCTATAATTGTGACAGGGGTAATAGCGCTACTGCCGCCAGCTGCTGTAAAAGCCTTTGACTGGCTACTACCATCAATATGGGGTGCAATATTTGCACAATTTAGTTTAAGGAATATTAAGTTAGCTATGATAGCGTTTCCATTAGCATTGGTAATAGTTTATCTCGGGGTTAAAGCGATAATACCAGCATATCTTGAAATACCAATAATGGTATTTGGAATGGCTGGAATAGCAATAGCTCTGTATAGGAAAAAGATACTTAAATAATCATAACAACACTTTTTTTAATGTTATGAAGGAAATTAAAATTTTATATGAAGAAGATTCAACAATATTGAGATCAAATAACCGTAAATGGATCTTTGCAAGAGCGTTAATAGTATGGACTGCTGAAATAATGTTCTTAATAGCATTATGCATAGCATTTGGAACTTTCATCGGGATACTCATATACCTATTGTCAATTTTCATAATTTTACCAACCCCCTTCCTCAAAGTTCCCAAGAAATATAAAATAACAAATAAGGGTATAGCGTACAATGGAAAACTCTTCCTTGTACATAAAATATACAAAATAAGAATGAATGCGAGGAGAAAGTACGTAGCAGTATACCATCCTTTAAGAGGGGAACTCATAAGACTGTATACCGAGAATCCAAATGAGGTATACACATTACTATGCAAAATACTAAGTGAAAATGTTTAAAAGATGAAGTATCAATAACATAACTGGATTGCTATGGAGCTAAAATTGGAGTTCAAAAAACCCGAGGATCTTATACCAAAACTTCATGAAGAGCTGAGGAGATATGGAGTACTGATGAAATTTATAGAATATTCTATAAATTTGATGAAGGAAGAGGATATAAAAAGTTTAGAAAAGAAGATAGAGAGGAGAAAGAAGGAGTTGGAAACCATTAAAAACTTAGAAGATCTGCAAATATTTTAAATGAAGTCCTTCATAGAGGCAATTTTGTGGAGTTTTTAAATCAAAAATTAAAGGTTTTATTAGATTGATAGATAAATTTAAATATGTGAATTGGAATGAAGCCTTTAAAAGGGTTGTTGCAGGGGATTAAGGGAGGAAGACTATGTTTAGAAGGGATTTTAAGAAGGCTAGGGGGCTGCTTGCTTAATGGATTTTCTTAGAAGGAGGGTTTATGGTTGGAATAGTGTTAAGGAGATTGGGAAATGGAGAGAGCGAAAACAACTATAGATGCATCTTCACATTAGAATCATATTACCTCCCTTGAATAGAATATAAGAGCTTTAATTACGTTAAATGCGTGAGAGGATCATAAGAATTCTTCAATGAATAATATCAAATAAAATATCTTTTTAAATATCTATCATTATGTAGTTTTATGGTGTTTTATTTGTTCTCTAAGTTGGAGGAGATCGGGAAACTTATTGGCAATACTCCTGTTTTGAGGCTTAATAGAATTGCTTCATCTAATGCTGCTTCAATTTATTTAAAATTGGAGTATATGAATCCTGGTGGTAGTCATAAGGATAGAATTGCCTATTACATGCTTAAAGATGCTATTGAGAGTGGAAGGCTGAGGGAGGGTGGTTGCATTGTGGAGGTTAGTAGTGGTAATACTGCTTTATCGTTGGCTTGGATGTGTGTTAGGCTTGGTTTGAAAGCTATCTTCATAGCTGAAGTGGAGATTTCTCCAGTTAAGATGTCTATCTTGAAGCTTCTTGGTGCTGAGGTTGTTAAAGTTGATGCTAGTGGAATTGGTGATGTTGATCCCAGATTTTTGAAGGCTAAGGAGCTTGAAGCCAGATTCGATGGGTTATTCATGAATCAGTTTTCCAATGAAGCTAATTTTAGAGCTCATTATGAGACTACGGCTAGGGAGATTGTTGATCAATTGAATGGTAGGGTTGATGCATTTGTTATGGGTGTGGGGACTGGTGGCACTATTACTGGTGTTGGTAAGTATTTGAAGGAGAGGTTGGGTGGGGATGTGCTTGTCGTGGGTGTTGTGCCGAGGGGGTCTTCCATAATTCATGGGAAGCCTGTGAGCGGCGAATATATTGATGGATTGGCGAAGAATGTTGTTCCAGAATTGTTCTTAAAGTATAGGGGTTACATTGATAGGG
>NZ_JANGFQ010000211.1:0-5543 GCF_024707025.1 Candidatus Culexarchaeum yellowstonense | reverse complement strand
TTTTTGATGTTAAGGGTGGATATCCCTTAGATGAATTCCAATTGGAGGCTGTTGAATATGCTTTGGGACTTGGTGATGGTGAATCTCTCCTCATAATTGGTCCTCCTGGAACTGGTAAGACTCGTGTGATTGCCAAAATAGCTTATGAATTGTATAGGAGGGGGGAGAGGGTTCTAATAGCTTCACATACGAATAGGGCTGTTGATAATGCTCTTGAACTTTTGCCAGTTGATATATCTTTGAGGGTTGGTAGACCTGAGAAGGTTCTGCCAAATATTAGACCATACCTACTCAGTTATAAAGCTAAAACGATTTTGGGGTCGAAATTGGAGGAGTTGGAGAATAGAATACGTGGAATGAAGAAGGCTCTTCAATATTTTCATCAAATTAAGGATGAATGGTTTAGGATTGGTCGTTGGATGGAGCATAAGGTTAAGTTGCAGAAAGCTAAGGATCAGTTGAGGATGCTTTGTGAAGAGAGGAATAGGATGTTGAAGTGTGAGAGTGAGAAGTTGGTTGCTGAAGCGAGGATTATAGGTTCAACTTTGATAAAATCTCATCTACCACCACTAGTTAATGAGCATTTTGATATGGTGCTTATAGATGAATGTAGCCAGGCATCTTTAACTTTAGCTTTGTTGGGTATGGTTAAAGCTAAGAAGTGGGTTTTGGTTGGTGATCATAAGCAACTTCTACCCATATTCCAAACATTGGATATTAAGGATAAGAAGGTTCAAGAGAAGTTGAGCATATTCTGCTATATGCTTGACAAGTATAAGGATAGGTCTGTATGGTTGAGGAGGCATTATAGGAGCAATAGCGAGATAATAGGATTCTCAAGCCGTTACATATATGAAGGGAATATCTCCCCCGTAGATAAATGTAGAGAGATAAAGCTTAACATTAAAAGCTATCCCAAGGATATGAAGTTCTTAAATCCAGACATCCCAGTGGTATTCTTGCATGTGGATGGAATGGAATCCATGAGGGAAGATGGTTCAAGGTTCAATGAATCCGAAGCAAAACTTGTAGCAAGAATCGTTAAAACCTTAAAGGGTTTAGGTGTGAAAAGTGAAGATATTGGTGTAATAACCCCGTATAGAGCTCAGAGAGACTACATAAAGGAGCTCATTAAAGATGATGAGCTTGAAGTGAACACCGTAGATTCATTTCAGGGGAGGGAGAAGGACGTAATAATCTTCACAATAACAAGCACAGAAGACATGTCCTTCGTGGAAGATGAGAATAGATTGAACGTGGCATTTACGAGGGCTAGGAGAAAGCTGATAGTGATTGGAAATGCAAAATCAATCCACGAAAAACACAAACTTCTATCCAAATTCGTCTCCTATGCCAAAGAGAGAAGTGGATACTTTGTAGCTTAAAATCGAACTTTAATAAGGCAGAAGATTTGCATTCAAAACTAATTAAAACTTTAAGTTTAAGGTTAAGTATTATGCTGCAAGAACTCTTTAACCTTGATTAATTAATTTAAAGAATTCAGCGCTTGATAAGTCCTCCTCAATTTTCTGTGGATCTAAGGGGTAACGTTCCGGTTTTCCAAGTTCTCTTTTGAGACGTTTATATGTAGTGTAAATTGCCAGTATATTCTTGTACTCTTTCTTAATTTTCTCCATACCATTCCCCCTAATACTTAGTCTTATTAAACTTACTTAACCTTTTTTGATGAAAGGACTTGACAACTTAAAAATTCTACGAATCCTCTTTCAAAGCCAATTAACTAATGAGACTTCGTCATAGGGCGTCTAAACATAATAATATGAGGTATTTATGAGGTCACCTGAAGACTTAGCTTATGCTTCTATTAGTCCTTTTAGGAATCCTTTTATTGCTGGTAGTGTTACGTGTTTTGCTGTTTCAAGCATGGTTGGCTTCGTTATTTCTGGGAGTTCGAATATCAATCCATCCTTCTTCAGTTGTTCTCTTAGCATGTTTACGTTTTCCACAAGCCTTCCAATCTGCTCTAGATATGCTGATAAAGAGTTTAGGTAGCTTATGAGTTTGAATAAGCTTGCTAAGGCTTCCTCATCACTTTTCCCCTTGAATGTTTCCATGTAGCTTTGTATTGGCTGTAAATCCTCTAAAATCTTCTCCAAAGCTTCAGTCATCCTCAATAGTGGGGTAGCCTGCATCTTAACCCTCCCAAGCTCACTACCCAGAATTGCACCATACCTACGCACAGTAAACAATGTCAGACGCCTATAAACTTCACCAACATCCCAACTCATAATTCCCCATAAATTTGATACCAACATTCAATTATTAATGTAATGTTAACAAGTGTAATCGAAAGTAACTTATAGTTTTTTATTATAGTTTTAATAAGTTAAATGGGAGTTTCTATGAACCCTATTATTTCGCGTATATTGAGTAGTGTGTATTGTATGAATTGCCTTATTTTTAAAAATTATGCAGATCGCATTGATGCGCGAAATAGAACTCTTAAACTAAATAATCAGTATGTTCCAGATGCAATTAAGATTTTATTTGTAGCTGAGTCTCCTCCTCGAGCTTTCATATGGGATGATAGAGCCTACTTCTATGCTTCAGGACCTGAGAGACGTAATAGCATTGCATACCACATGAATAAAGCCTTATTTAAAGCGAAGAGCAAAGAAGAATTCTTTAAGCTGTTCAAGGAGAATGGATTCTACTTAATAGACATGGTTAAATGTCCATTGGGCGGCCTACCAGATGAGGAGAAAGAGCAAGTCATCGAGTGTTGCGCAAAATATCTTAACGAAGAAATCCATACACTTAAATTCGAGAAAGCGATTTTTATAGGGAAAGGGACATTCACGATACTTAAGAAAAAGCGCCTTTTAGCGCTCGATTTCCCTTATGAAGTCCTTCCCCTACCATTTGGAAGCTATACTAATGTTAAAAATTTCAAGAAAGAACTAACAAAAATTAAAAGAAGACTTCAGTAAATGATGGAAAATCTAATTAGGGGATTTAGCAACAAACAAAATCATCATCGACATGTTAAAGAGAACATTAAGTCATGATAAGGCTTTATAATTACACATACACATATTAACTCGAAAGTGAAGAGTGTTGGAGGAATTTAATATGCAAACTGTTAAGATATGGGAGTTTTGGTATGGGACGAGGGGGACTTGTTATTATTATGTTCGTGAGGGTAATAAGCTTAGGAGGATTAGTGAGTATGCGGTAAAACAGACGGTAGTTGAGAAGGATGGAAGGAAAGCAAGTATGGAATTTGAAGTGCCTCTGGAGCGAATTAGTGGGAAGCAAATTTATGCATTCTACTATAGTAACAATGGTAACCTTGGTTTACATAAGTGTGGGGTTGATTCGTTTTTGTATAGTGAGCATACGGGGATTCCTAAGCATATGGATCCTGCAGATCTTGAAGAGCTTAATGAGCTGGAAATAGAGATGGAGAATCCTCTTTTGAAGCAGGCTGTACAAGAATTGAGAACTATTTATACGAAGATGATTGATGAAGTTAAGGATTATGCTAGTAAATTAGGTTTTAAGATTGAGTTTGGTCGCCGTGTGAAGCGAACTGCTGAAATATTTGAAGATCCATTAATGGGATATGTTGCTTGCCTAGGTCTTCAAAGTGATGAAGCGAAATTGAGGAGTTTAAAGGTTCCAATGAAATGGATTTATCAGATTTGGGTAATGATGTTGGCATGTAAAGCTTTGGATGTGAAGGAGATAGAGAAAGAACCGTTAATGGGAGAAATATTTTGGTTGATTGAGCAAGGTAGCTCATCCCCCGCCTTTGTAGCGAAAAGCGATACAAACGTTTTCTCCTTCTGGTTTGAATACCAACCAAGCAAAAAAGCTCACCTTAGCGAGCGCCCCGCTGGCAAAAGAAGACCAATGAGACTTGATATTGCAATTTGTAAAGGCAACTATGGATATCCAAGAAGAATAGTGGAGAAATTTGACTTAATCATCGAGTGTAAAAATGAAGATTTCGAATTCTGGGAATCGGATATAGAAGATCAGTTGATCCCATATTTAGAGAAGTATAAGCCTACTAATATGATACTTGCATCAATGAAGCCAGTGCCAATTAACATTAAAAAGGAACTAACAACCATAAGTGTGATTGACAATCTAGCTCCAAACAACGAAAATGCAATACAGGAATTCAGAAAACTAGTCAAGCAATACTTAACAAATTAACTCCACTTTTTTCCAGTTTATCAATAACATTAGGAGATCTCAGTGACCGCAATCTTAAGGATCAAGCTCGATTGAGAGCTGGCATTATCCCATTATTTCTTCATACTTCTTTCTTCCAATTACGTTTTCGATTATTTCGTCTGTTAGGGCTTCGCTTTCAAATCTTACCATGTAGTCTGGTGAGTAGTATTCTATTGGTAGGAGGCTTAGAATGTTTATGGAGCCTAGGTATACTATTTCATCATCTACTATTACTGCTTTGAAGTGTAAAGCCTCAATTTCCACAACCTTTATACCAGCTTAATATCATGTTAGACAAGGCTTTCCTAAAATCTTCGAAGACTAATTATGTGATTGAAAGGAAATTCCAGCAAATGATGGGAAATCTAGTTTAAGGTTCTTAATATCTATATTTAGTGTTCGTCTGATGTACGCTACTAACTCTAGTTCTCCTGAGCCTCCCGGGTAGACGTTGTCTACGATGTCAATGTTATAGCTTGATAGTGCTTTTTTCAAGTACTGAGGGACTGGTTTAAGTGAAGCAATTATCATATGTTCAGGTTGAAATATCTCCATGTAGGGTTTTATCTGTCTTTCCACATCCTTCTCCCAAGAGGGATAGTCAGTATTCTTGCACTCTATTATTAGCTTTATTGCTGGCTTTTGCATGAACTCTTCAGGTTTCTTGGCATAAGTGAAGGTTATATCTGGCCTTAAGGGTATACTACTTAGCCCCAGTCTTTTTCCAATTTCCTCAGCCCTCTTATATATTTCTTTTAGCTCTGGTGGAGCTTTTTCTCTCCAAGCAATACCTTCAAACATTGTGTGGGGGTTCAAGTCGAATTCGTACCACATTGCATAATTATTTATTGTTACTATCGGGGAGTATGGACTCTGCTTGAAAAGTAGCTTCAAAGGCTCAGAAGTAAACTCCCTTAAAATCCTTATGACAATCCAAGTCTGATGAATTTCCTTTGTCAGTTCACGTAAGGACATAGACCTTGCCCTTTCGCTATAGGGTATCAAGAAAGAGACCGGATATTTAAGGTCGTTAAGAATGTGAATATTGACAAGATCCGTTGCCCAAATTTTGCTCCTCCTTTCCGTTATTTCCTTCCTAATGTAGCTCAGCATTGGCCTGTAATACTTGTCCCATTCACCTAGGAATAGTCTCTCGCTTGGTTCTAAGTGAGCTAGCTCGTATTCGTTTATAATGGTTATCGGCAACTCTCGCTTCCTTCTCTTATCCCACTTTAATGGCAGATCCTCAGCTGGAAAAGCCCATACTTCACCAAATGGACCCTTATTAGTAGAGGAAAATTCAATTACTGTCTTACCTTTTATCTTGTCAAGATCCA
>NZ_JANGFQ010000222.1:0-5545 GCF_024707025.1 Candidatus Culexarchaeum yellowstonense | reverse complement strand
ATTCAGGGAGTACCGACTGAGGAGAGTGGAATGAAAAGGTACATGCTTACTGAAAAGGGGAGGAAGCTTCTTGAGGAACAACGCAAAGTTTACGCTCAATTCCGTATGGATCGCAAGTTTTTTGCCCTGCCATTTATGAGTAGTTTCTGGCTTCGCATCCCCCCAGAAGAAGCTGCCGAAGTTAGAGAGACATTCAGACGCATTCTCAAGGCACTAGTTAACATAGGTTTAACCCTTGAAGAAAGGTTTTCGGAGCAAGCCATGAAAGAAGTTTTGAATATTCTAAATGAGACAGCCCAGAAGCTTGAAGAAACAGAGAAAAAGCTGAGGGGTGAATAAATTGAGGGAGGAAGTTATCAGGGCTGAAGGATTAACGAAGATTTACAATAAGAGTCTAGTGGCCGTCGATCACATAACCTTCAGCGTATATGAAGGTGAAATATTCGGCTTTCTTGGACCGAATGGTGCAGGGAAAACTACGACAATAAATATGCTTATAACTGTGCTTAAACCAACGGAGGGAACAGCCTCAGTGCTTGGTTTCGATATCGTGAAGCAGGCCAACGAAGTTAGGAAGGTTATTGGCGTTGTACCACAAGAATATACGGCTGATGAAGATTTAACTGGCTACGAAAACATCATGCTCTGCGCAGACCTATACGGTATTCCCCGCGATATAGCCAAGAAGAGGGCTTTAGAGCTGCTGGAGCTTGTGGAGTTAACGGAGTTCAAGGATAAACGGGTTGAAACATATTCCGGTGGAATGCGCCGTAGACTTGAACTTGCATGTGGACTAATTAACAGGCCTAAGGTGCTGTTCTTGGATGAGCCTACCCTGGGTTTAGACGTTCAAACGCGTGCTGCAACATGGGAATACATTAAGCGTCTAAAGAGGGAGTATGGCATGACCATTTTCATGACCACACATTACTTGGAGGAAGCTGACACCCTATGCGACCGCATAGCCATCATAGATCATGGGAAGATAATCGTGACTGGGACGCCCAGCGAACTTAAAGACAGCTTGGGTGGAGACATAATAACCATAGCCATAAGAGAAGATGCTGATGTAACGGAAATAATAAAAGGCGTTGAAGATGTTAAGGAGGTTCGAAGGGAAGATGGCGCCTACAGAATTAAAGTTGCAAAGGGGGAGGTAACAGCCCCAAAAATCATTGAAGCTTTGAGGAGTAGGGGCTTCACTGTAACAAGACTTTCACTAACGGAGCCAACTTTAAATGAAGTCTACCTAGAGTATACGGGGCGGGCTATCCGCGATACTGAGGAATCCAGGGAGGAATTTATGGCTCAACAGAGGACTTTAAGGAGGGCGAGGAAAACATGACAAGTGCTCCAAACGAGTGCAAACCAAGCTTTACTAGAGGATTGTGGGCTTTAACCCGCCGAGAACTTAAAAAGTGGCTTAATGATCCAGTCATGCTTGCAATGTTCATTATCCAACCCCTCATATGGATGGGGTTGCTGGGTAAATCCATGAACATTCAAGGGCTATTCTCATCCGGCAGTCTTGGCAACATAACCATCCCCAACATCCAGATACCTGGAAGATTTGCAAATCCACCCATCAATGGAACCATAGTCATACCAGGCGCTTTGATTGCACAACAACTTCAGCAAATGTTTTCAAACATAGGGGAAAAGGTTATGATGAACACCTTCGGCGTCACAGACTACTTCAGTTATATGGCTGTGGGAATGATTTCAATGATAGTCATGACCACAACCATGTTTAGTGGAATGTCCATAGTTTGGGATCGCCGTTTAGGCTTTCTGGATAAGGTGATAAGCACCCCCGTTTCAAGGGCAGCCATAATATTCGCTAAAATTCTCAACTCAACCTTCCGAGCCATGTTCCAAGCAACAGTAATATTATCACTTGCCTACTTGATAGGGCTACGGCTAAGCTCAACATTCACCTTGCTCAACATTTTAGGAATATACGCAGCAATATTCCTGTTAAGCGTTGGACTTTCATCAATTTTCATAGCCTTCTCCATAAGATCTACACGTATGGAGAGACCAATGCAATTCGTAAGCCTAATAACAACTCCCTTAATGTTTGCAAGCAACACATTCTTCCCAACATCAATGATGCCTACATGGATGCAAATCATAGCACACGCTAACCCGCTTACCTACCTAACAGACGCCATTAGACAGCTAACAATACTACCATTAAATACATCATCCCTAATAATAGACTTCATATATCTAGGAATATTTGCTTCAATACTAGCTACAATAGGCATAGTGCTCTCATGGAGATACCTAACCAAATAAGAGAATCATAAATTAGATGCAAACATCAATATTCCACACATTTATACTCTTATACTCTAGCTCTAGGTTTAATCATAATTATGGAAAGCAATTAGAAGATTATTTTGTTGTTCATTAATTTTAGGGAGAATGATGAATTTTAAATGATCAACCTTAAAAGAATAAAAATTTGTAATTAAGCAAGGCATTAATTATGGAAAATTCCATCATCAACCTCTCCTCACCACAGCCTTAGCCCAATCGCCATATTTAATCCAAGCAATCGATAGTAAGCCGCCAACAACATTACTTAATGAGAGTGCAAGCCAAATTCCATAAGACCCCATCATGAAGGTAAAGGCAAATATGTATCCCATGAAAATTCTTATAACCCAAAGCCTAACAATCCCTATTAAAGTTGGGATAAGCGTATGTCCAGAACCTCTACCCGTGGACATCCCAATCATGAATAACCCGAAGAAAGCCAATGTTGGAAGAAGGGTTCTAAGGAAGGAATCAGTTTCAGCAAAAACTTGCGGATCATCTGTAAATGCAACAATGATATCTGACCTGATGGGGTACAATATTAATGAACCTAGAAGAATTACACTAAACACAAGCAATGCAGATTTATATGCCACCTCCCTAGCCCTACTGAAATTCCCTGCACCAAGATTTTGCCCAACCATTATGGAGTTTGCCCCCATAAAACCCCACAAAGCACCATCCACAATATCCATGATTACGAAACCTATGGAGTAAGCTGTGGCAACAACGACGCCAAAAGCGTTAACCAATCTTAATTGGAATATAAATGCGAAGCTGTTAGTTAAACCTAAAGCTAAAACCGGAATACCTATACGTAAAACCAACCTAATCCAATCGAGATCAATGTTGCTTGTAAATTTCACCTTCAAATCTGGATAACTCTTCCTAAGTATGTAGGTTAAACCCGTAATGGATATCAATTTCCCCATGACGTCAGTGGCTGAAGCTCCTACAACCCCCAATCTTGGAAACGGACCAATACCCAAAACTAGGAATGGGTCTAAAGCCACATTCGCTGAAACAGCAATCACATTTACAATTGCAGGCCTCCTAGTATCGCCAACGCTTTGAAGTATAGTAGTGTAAATGAATGAGATATAGTTTAGGAAGACATCCACAGCAATAATCCCAGAATACTTCATAACATCATCAAATATTTCAGGTGGAACTGAAACAATCGATGTGAATATTAAGCCTCTAAGCATGTAGAAGGTTGTGGAAAATATTCCTCCAAGAATGAATGCTAAAGTGAAGAATTTGGAGGCGGAGGAGCTTGCATCCCTATAGGATTTAGCACCAATATACTGTGAAATAATGCTTAAACTTGCAGCTGTCAAGGCATTTAAAACTGCTTGGAAAAGCATGACCACAGGCCAAGTTTGCCTAGGAACAGACACAGCATAATCACTATACATGCTCAGCCAAAACGCATCAGCAACATTGTAAGCCACCATAACTATCTGATTTATTAGGGGTGGAATGCCGAGCCATATTAGGGTTCTAATGATTGGGCCACTAACAATCTGATCCCTATACCTACCAATACCTCGAGGCTCAACCCCCTCTTCAATCTCATCAGACATAACTTTATTAATTCAAAAATAATATCCCTATAAAATTAACTACAACATCATCACTTAATTTAGAGGGATAATAGTATTGGAGCTATCAGAAGCGCCACCATATTCATAAGCTTCATAAAAATGTTCAGGGAGGGGCCTGCAACATCCTTCAATGGGTCGCCAACGGTATCGCCAACAACTGCAGCTTCATGTGCTGGGGTACCCTTCATCCAGAAATCCTTCTCAATATACTTCTTAGAATTATCCCATAATCCACCTCCAAAAGTGAACATTGGGGATAGAATGGCTGACGATGATAGCCCACCAAGCAGCATTGCTCCAAGAGCATATTTGCCAAGTGTGAATCCAATTAGTATTGGCGGCAACATGGCTATAAATCCGGGGATAACCATACGCTTAAGGGAGAGGTTTGTAGCCACATCAACACATCTAGCGTAATCGGGCTTAGCCTTACCCTCAAGGACTTCTGGATTCTCCTTAAAATAATTCCTAATTAAATCCACCAATTCCAAAGCAGTTTTACTTGTTGCACCAATAACCATTGAGGAGAATATGAAGGATAATGATGCACCTATAAGTAGGCCGGCAACGAATATTGGGCTCATAACCCTAAAATTGATATTCCAGAAATCAATGATTTCACTATAAGTCATGAATATCACGAGGGTTGAGAAAACTCCAGATGATGATGCAAAAGCCTTGGTGTAAGCTTTAGTGGTATTCCCAAGGGCATCAAGCTCATCTAAACCGCCATTGAAAACTCTAAATCCAGTCATCTCAGCAATTCCAGCAGCATTATCACATATGGGGCCGAAGGCATCACCAGACATTATAAAGCCTATGGCTAAATCAGTTCCAAGATTAGCTCCAAGAATGCCATAAATTGACCCATTCGTTACAATGTATGAGAATAGGAAGGCTGATGCCACCATCAATATTGGTAGGAAGGGGCCTTGAAGAGCATAGGAAAACCCGGTTAAAATATTTATGGCTGCACCACGCTTAGATGCTTCAGCAACCCTCTTCACAGGTCCACCGCCAAAACCAGTATAATACTGGACTACAAACCCCACAGCCAAACTGGCTAATAAACCACTTAAAATGCTTAGGAAAACATTGAAGTCATGTAGTGTTAGCATGGAAACTATGTAGGAACCTGAAATGCAGAAAATTGCCGTTACAATTAAACCCAAATTGAATATAAAAGTTGGTTTCCCCCTACTTGAAAAGTTTATCAATGAAATACCAACTAGAGTTGCAATTATGCTCGACGCTCCAAGTAGCAGTGGGAAAGCTAAAGCATTAATACCAAACCTACCAATAAACATCGATCCAAGTATCATTGCAGTAACATAATCATCACTGAGAGACTCAAAAAGATCAGAACCCCTACCAGCACAATCACCAACAATATCACCAACTTGATCAGCGATAACTGCTGGGTTACGTGGATCATCCTCAGAAATTCGATGCTCAACCTTACCCACCAAATCAGCAGCTATATCAGCAGCCTTAGTGAAAATTCCACCACCAAGCTGGGTGAATAATGCAGATAAACTAGCTCCAAAACCGAAACCAACAATGTAAACTGGGTTTTGAAGTATAATATATAGGAGGCCAACACCAATCAAACT
>NZ_JANGFQ010000127.1:0-5552 GCF_024707025.1 Candidatus Culexarchaeum yellowstonense | reverse complement strand
TAGAAGGCGAAGGGTGAACCTCCAAACAAAGCCACAACAAAACTTAAACATACAAATAAGAATGGATTAAAGCCTAAGAAGACTAAAGCCATGGTTGAAACGCCCAATAATAGGTAGAAGATGAACATACACTTAACCCTACCAATCCTATCGGAAATGAATCCAGCAAGAATCCTACTTAAACCATTACCCACGGGGAATAATGTTAAAGCCAAATTCAGATAGTAACCTGAAATACCGAAAAACTTTGCCAAAAACTTCAATTGAGCTGCAAATATCAAAACTATCGCCACTGTAAAAGTGAAGGATACATATATGAGATACCACTGCCAAGTTGAAACCATACCCTTCATATTGAAATCAAAACTGGAAGAGGAACGTGAACGCTCAACCCTCCCCTCAGGATAAACATAAAATAGCGATGCAATAAGAGTAACCAATAACATACCTAACCCTAGAATTTTCAGTGCAAAACTTAAACCATAAATTGATAAAAGCCATTGAATAATCAAATTGAATAATGCAGCTCCAGAACCAAACCCGAAAACCACAATTCCAGTGGCAAAACCACGCTTCTCAGGAAACCACTTAACAGCCAAAGCAGTTGAAACACCATAAAGTATTCCAACACCAAAACCTCCAAAACCATAAGCCAAATACAATAGCATTGGACTCCCAACCATAGATGAAAATATTAAACCAAAACCGCAAACAACTGAAGCAAACATTGAAACCTTCCTAGCACCATAATTATCAGCTAGGAAACCAGACAACGGTTGAATGAAAGTTGCAGTATAAGTGAATATTGTGAAAGCCAAACCCACAGTGGCAGCATCCCAACCGAAAACCATTGAAAAAGCATCTGCAAATAGAGACCAAGAATACTGATAAACACTAATAAACATCATAACGACAACTGCGAAGAGCAATATCAAAACCCTACGCTCCAAAACCAAACACCCAAACTAAAACCATTAAACTTAAATCCAAATATAAAAGAGTAGCGAAACCCAAGTGTATAATACAATTGAAGATTGAAAAATGTTGAATATGCAGGATTGGTTATGGCACTGTGACACTTTTAGCTAAATTCCTAGGTTTATCAGGGTCAAGCCCCCTCTCAACAGCAACATAGTATGCAAAGAGCTGTAATGGAACAATATATGGTATTGGGCTTAATACATCCGGTATACCCTTAGGCATAGGTATATGGTGATCAGCCAACCCAATGATCTCCCTATCATCCTCCTCACATAAAGCTATGACTTCAGCCCCCCTAGCCTTCATCTCCATAATATTCCCAATAATCTCCTTCCTAGTGGAATCCCTTGGAGCAATGAATATCACTGGAACCCCCTTCTCAACAATACTTATTGGGCCATGCTTAGATTCAGCTGCACTGAAAGCCAGTGAGGGGGTGTATGTTATCTCGAGAAGCTTCAATCTACCCTCAAGGGCTGTGGCAACATTTATCCCCCTACCAAGGAATAGGAATAAATTCTTCTTAGCATAACGTTTAGCTAGAAGCTTAACATTATCAGCACAAGAATTTAAAACCCTACCAATAACTTCAGGCATACCCTTAAGGCTATCCCTAAGTGAATCCGACTCCTGCTGGGAAAGCTTCCCCCTCAAATTTGCAACCCTCATAGCCAATTGAGCTAAAACAATGAGCTGAGAAGTGAATGTCTTCGTGGCTGCAACACCAATCTCAGGACCAGATTGCTGAACAATGTAAGCCCTCGAAACCCTAGTGAGAGTTGAACCAACAGTGTTGGTTAAGCCTAGAACTGTGGCAGCCCTCATCCTAGCATGATCCACAGCCCTCAAAACATCATAAGTCTCGCCAGATTGACTAACTGCCAAAATAACATCATCAATGCCAACGGAATCACCATACTGCTCCAGAAACTCAGAAGCCACCACTGGGAAAGCTGCAACCCTAGCAATCTTGGAGAACATGTATGAAGCAGCTAAACATGCATGATAAGAAGTTCCACAAGCCACCAAGAAAACCCTCTCACCACGATCAATAAATCTTGAAAGCAAATCCAAATATTGCTCCTGAAGTCTAAGGGCATTCCTAAGACTTAGTGGTTGCTCATAAATCTCCTTAAGCATGAAGTGGGGGTAACCTTGTTTCTCAGCCAACTCAATACTCCAATCCACAGTGAAAGGCTTCTTAAGGACAAATTCACCATCAGATATCCTCCTAAACTCAATACCACCAAGACTTAGAACTGCTATTTCACCATTATCCATGGAGATAAAGTTCCTAGTATATTCGAGGATTGCAGGTATATCTGAAGCGCAATAGTATGCTCCATCACCAATCCCAACAATCAATGGACTCTCATTCCTAGCGCAAATTATCTTGTCAGGCTCAACCGTCGAGATGACTGCTATGGCATAAGAGCCTCTAAGCCTTCTAACAGCTTGGAGGACAGCTTCATAAAGATTTAAACCAGACTTAACCCCCTCCTCAATCAAGTGTGGGATAACCTCAGTATCTGTTCTTGAAGTGAATTTATGCCCCCTATCCTCAAGCTCCCTCTTCAACTCCAAGAAGTTCTCTATAACACCATTATGTACAACGGCAATAGTACCACTACAATCCAAATGTGGATGAGCATTCTCCCTACTTGGAGCACCATGAGTAGCCCACCTAGTATGAGCTATACCCAAACTTCCAGGCATATCCATAAAATTTAGCCTAGAATTAATATCATCAATCTTACCGGAATCCTTCTTCAAATACAATTTACCACCATAAATGGTAGCCATACCAGCAGAATCATACCCCCTATACTCAAGCCTCTTCAAACCACTAAACAGTATTGGAGCCGCCAAACCACTGGAGAGTATACAGCCAATTATGCCACACATCTCAATACACCAAGTAAACTTGTTTTAAGTAAAAAACAGTTAAAATAATTTCTACGAAACAAACTTAAAAGCTTTACCATAAAATAATAATTCAAGCTCAGATTACATTAGCCAAACATCTAAATAGGTAATTCAATTGACTTAAAAATGCAAGTGATATTATCGATGAACGCATCCTAGAACCAATACTCTTTGAAATTGAAACCCAATATATTAGCATTGCAGAATAAACTTCGAGGGGGAGGTTGAATAAAACCCTACTCTGAAGCATAGCATCGAGAAATGGGTAGGCAATTGAAGATGCAATTACCGTAAACCTCAAAATATCATCACAAACCCCATGGGATGGAGCTAACAGAGCCATTAAAGCTGAAATTAACGTGAAGAAGTTAAGTTGGAAACCACCATAAAGTATGAAGCCAATGAAGAATGAGTTATACCAGTAATTGTATAGGTTGCTGAGATTTAAAGCTCTAAACAAACCATAAATAACCCAAAACTGACTCCCACCGGGAATTAGGAGGACTAAAGCCAGGGGGATTGATGGAGCCAACATCAAAAATACACCATAATACTCCCTTAAAACCCCAACAACACCCCTAAACTTGAACATGGAGTATAAGAGGAATAGGGCTAGGGAACCTGAAAACTGAACATAAGTCCATGGGTGAATAAGTAAAGCCAAATTATAGAGGACCACAGCAAAAATCAATGCAACCTTAGACTTAGAATGGAGATGCAAAAACAATAGGGATAATGATAGGAATATGAATATCAATGCAGAAACATTGGCTAGAAAGTATGAATACATGTTAACTGAAATCTTAAACCCAATGGAAGTGAATAAAGCGGAAGTGGAGGCCAACCTCAAATCCCCAAAACCCATCCAAACAACCATGAAAATTGAGAAGACCAATAATGGGTTAAGTATGATTGGAGCAAAAGTCACGGTAGTCCTAACATCAAAACCAAATAAACACTTAAACACGTATAGAATTGGAATGAGGAGAGGCCTAGAACCACCAAAGAATCTGAAGACACTCCAAGGATTATCTTCAAACCCCCTCAAAGCCTCCTCATAATACCTGAAATCAACACCCACAGGATAGAAGTTTGGATTTAAGGATGGAATATAGGGGTATATGGATGCTGCAACAGAAATCACAATTGACGCTGAGAGAATAGCGAAATCCACAATAGATTTACGTGAAAACAAACCATCAATCGCTAAACCCCCAAACCTAATGTTAAAGAAGCTTAGCAATGGCTTAAGAATCCAAAAGTATAACATGAAAACCAACACCATCGGAGACAAAGAGGAAAGTAGCGATGACGACGACAACTCGAGGGAAGCCAAATCATAAATTAATGGGACTTTAAGATTCAAAGGATACAGGAAAACCCAATAAACTAAGCTGATGAACTCGAAAATGCATAGAATGATTATCATTGAGAGAACTGTCCAACCATCAAAACCAAACTCATATAAAAACAATATGAAGGTGGAGAAGGCATAAATTAAAGTTGCCCACCCAAAACCCAAAATGACATAAGAAGCCAATGCAACGACTATTGAGGTTAGGGAAGCATAAAACCCCCTAAAAACCATGTAAAGCAATAAAGCTGAAGAGAAGATTACACTTATAAACCATAGGGGCTGAGGGGCATTAAACCTAACCAAACTAGTAGCCCTATGAATTGTAACCCAACAATTAAATCCAAATAGATCCGAAAAGAGTAATAGGGAAGTAAAAATGTTGAAAGCAGAAATGAAGTTTATAAGCCTATTAAAATGGGAAGTGGACATAAGGAAACACCAAATAAAAAATTTGGGGGTTTAGGGTGCACTGGCAGCCCTAAAATCTCCTACTCAATATGATTATTATCACCAACACCACTATCAATACCACTATTGGTATTATTATCGTGTAAGACCATGTTGGAACGGGAGGTGCCGGTGGAGCCTCAACAGTAACAGTAACTTCAGTGGAAGATACACCCTCACAAACAGCCTTAAACTTATAGCTACCAGCAATATCTATCCGATACGGGAATACAGCCTTACCATCAGAATCAGTGTACTTCTCAAGTTGCTTAGCCCCATCCACATACAACTCAACCTTCCTATTAGCCATAGCATTACCATACTGATCCTTAACCACAACAGTCACAGTGACAGACTCACCAGTATATATCTTAGTCCTATCAACACTAATGGAGACTGATGTAACCACTGGTGGAGGAACATACTTCGAAACAGTTATGGTGATCGTTGGAGACTTAACAACTCCAGAGGCAACATAAACTGTGAAGCTACCGAAATCTTTGAATGTATACTTGAATGTGGCTGTGCCTGAGGAGTCTGAAACCTTAGAGTCAACCTTAACCCCATTCACATACAAATCCAGCGTTACACCAGCCATCCCAGCGCCATACTGATCCAAAGCAGTAGCGGAGAACATTACAGTTTGATACTGAATTATGGATGTGGCATTTGCAGATAAAGTTATGGACGTCAATGCTGGTGGAATCTTAGCCACAGTGATAGTTACAATGTTCGATGAAACCCCAGCTGAAGATGCATATACGCTGAATGTGCCAGCATTACTGAATACAACTGTGAAGAGGGCTTTACCATCAGAACCAGTGGTCTTAGTGGCATACTT
>NZ_JANGFQ010000149.1:0-5581 GCF_024707025.1 Candidatus Culexarchaeum yellowstonense | reverse complement strand
GAATTCATCAGCCACCCTTGAAGCATCAAAATTCATTCAACAATGGGTTGGAAATGTAACATATGCATACTCAGGCTTCGACTTAAATGTGAATGCATCCATAACCCTACAATTCAATTGGATTGGCACTGGAGGTGAATGGTACTCAATGATTAATGGTCGTTTAACGATAAATTCAACTTCACTGGGACGTAGAGTTTCCAATTTAAATGTTACCATGGGCTTGAAGGTTGAGCGTGTAAATATATTCGTGGAATCTTTACTTGGTAAGAGGTTTAGAATCTACATGAATGTTACGGCTATGGACGTTTATCGTGGTGTTGGGGTTCCATTGGATGTGGTTAAAATAGTTGTTGATGGTAAAGAGTTTTATGATGCTGAAAGCTACATTTACTATGGTGGAGGATTAAACTATCTTACAGTTTTAACCCGTGAGAGGGATAAAAGTGTGGATACCGTTGAGGGATACTTCAGCTATAATGGTGTGATCGTCAGGGTATTCGTAGAGCTTTAAATTTAGGTTTGTTTCAATTCAACTTCCACGGGATTCCTCCATCCAAATTCCCTTGCAACCCATGAAGCATCATCCCTAAGCTTCTCCCTGACAGCATCAATATTCGCCCTCCTGAAAGCCCACCCCCTCCTCCCAATCTTAACTTCAAAAATCATTTTATCATCGCTATAAGTTACGTTTACCCCCTCAAGCATGTATCCAAGGTTGTTCAATGTATCTTTAAAGTAGTTTGAAGCTCTCTCCTTAATTTTCACAAGATCAGGCTTCGGCTTTTCAGGAACCTCCACCCTCACAGCCCTCTCCCTCTTGGCTTCCACCTTTGGCTTTTCAACTTCAATTACTGGTTGCGCGGCCAATTCGTCTTCGCTCATATCTAGGAACTTAAGTTTATCCTCTTCAATCTCATATACGAATATCATGTATTTGGCTTCTGCGCCAACTTCCTCGCTGTCTAGGTTGAATATCTTCCTCAGTGCTTCAGCTCCAGATAAAGCCTCCCTTTCACCATAAACGTTTGCAGTCATAATCCTACCATCTTTGGCTATTACCTCAATGCTCTTCCAATTCTTCGCCTTCGTCATGATTATCAATATGTATTTGACAATACCCCTACTATCCTCAATCTCCCTCTTCAATGCTTCATGTACATCCTCTATGGTCTTAACTTCCCCACTCTTCTCATCCAATTGTTTTGCATCCCTCAGTATTAGCGTCTTCAGAATTGGCATAAGCTTCATTCTAACACTATGCTCTTCAAGTTTGCTCGATAAGTTTAGTTCTTCTATCCCCACCCTCTCTCCATATATCTTTGCTCCAGCAATCTCCCTAGCATCCCCCTCCACAGCCTCCCTATCAACCTTATACACCTCTATTATGCCTGTGGCTTTTGGTGCAGCTTCCATTATTATGTCGTATGCCTTCTTCCCCCTAACCTCCCCCTCAACCCCCCTTGCCACTGCTATGTATGGTTCACCATCCTTGAAGTCCACTTGTATTTCGTGGGATATCTTCTTGTGCACTATGAACCCCTTAATCCTCCAATCCCCCTTCTCCCTTGCAATCCTCTCAAAAACTTTTGTGAGCTTCTCTTCTGCCAAGTTCACCAAGTCTATAAGCTCCCCACTATCACTACCCTTCAAAATTATTCACCAAATTCTCAACACTACTCTATATACTAACTATTTTAACTCCCCTTAAACTTAACGGTCTACCTTAAGCTCCCAATTTCCGTTAAAGCTTCATTGTATAATTCCTTTGGGTTGTAGTGGTATCTGAATATGTATCTGCTTACCTCCATGAAGTCGTATACCCCCTTCATTCTAAGCCACCTTAAAATCATACTCCTCCTCTCAATTTCCTCCATAATCTCCTCAACACTCTTACCGGTCTTTGCACTAACATCCCTTATTAGCCATGAATTCTCCAAATTGACTACATGCTCATCCCTTTCTGGACTCCATGTGGATATGGTTCTATACTTCTCGTAATCCTCTATCTCCTGTGCCACTGTAACCCTCCTAACAGTTCTACCAACCCCCTCTAGGGCAACTCTATCTATGTGTAGGAATATGTTCATCAATTTCACGTATGTTGGGGCAATGTTCATTGGTGGCGATATAATCCTCTTGATGGCGTAGTCTAGGGATTCAGCATGTATTGTTGATAATCCACCATGCCCAGTAGCCATAGCTTGGAATAGTACGAATGCCTCCTCCCCCCTAATCTCACCCACAATGAGATAGTCTGGCCTATACCTCAAAGCCAACTTAACGAGGTCATATAGCTTAATTTCAGTCAACGTTACGCCAACAGCGTATACTGGTCTAACTGTCAATTGAACCCAATTCTCATGTGGCAAGTTAAGTTCAGGCGTATCCTCAACAGTTACAATTTTCAATCCAGGCCTTATGAATAAGCTCAAAGCATTAAGCAAAGTGGTTTTCCCAGCACCAGTCCCACCGGATATCATAAGAGTCTTCAAGTGGTCTAGCATAAACCATATGTATGCAGCCAACTTCTCACTTATAACACCATCAGCTATAAGCTCTATTGGGGAGAATGGTTTAGCCCTAAACTTCCTAATTGTAAATGTGGGTCCAGTTGTGCTAACTTCAGAGCCGAAGGTTGCAGCAAGCCTATGCTTCTCCGGCAACATTGTATCTAGGGTTGGATATGCAAGGCTAATATGCTTACCAGCCCTATGTGCAAGCTTCACTATAAACTCATTCAAAGCCTTAACATCCCTAAAAATAATGTTTGTGGGTATACTCTCATAACGCCTATGCCAAACATAAATAGGCTTATCCACACCAACACAACTAATATCCTCAATGTTAGGGTCACCCATCAAAACATGTATAGGCCCATAACCAAGAAGATCCCTCTCAACATAATATAGGATTCTATCCCTCCTAGCACCAGTAAGACCAAGACTACCCCTATACCTATCCACAATACGCCTAATCTCACCATAAACATGCCCCCTCAAATCCTCAGTAACAGCATAAACCTTCAACTCCTCAGTAACAATATCCACAAGCCTCTCATAAGCATCCCTCTCCTCATCACTAAGCCTATACTCATCCACATAATAAGCCAAAGCACCACCCTCCCAAGGAATCCTAACAATATAAACCCTAGCAAAAGGCTCATAAACAGGATAACTCTCCAAAACCTCAAACCTATCATTAAAAGGGAGAAACTCCACAGCCTTCTCCACAGCAACCCTCCTAACAACACGAACCTTAGGACTAACAAAAGGAAGCCTAACCATAAACAACCAAAAAATAGAACAAACACGAAAATATAAACATAACACAATACAAAAAGAATACAAAAGTATTGCCAAAGGAAAATAATGAAAAAAATATATTTAAAGGCGAACAAGAATTAGAAGCAAAGGTGTAAGAAATGAGAAACACGAAGAAGAGAGGTATATCACCAGTAATAGCAACAGTAATACTAGTAGCAATAGCAATAGTAATAAGCATAGCAGCAGCATTCTGGATGACAGGACTACTAAGCAGCTTCACAAGCTACGAGAAACTAACATTATCTGCAACGATAGCAAAAACCAGTACCAGCGAGTATACTGTGACTCTTGTCATAACAAATGATGGTACCGTATCCGCAGAAGTTAGAGCCATTTTGATAAATGGAGTAAATTGCTCAACTTCCTTTACACCTAAACCTACAGTTGCAAGCCCAGTAATTGTAAGTCCTGGAGCTACGCAAAGTTTTACAGCGACATCGACATTATTCCCTACTGGTGTAACTATAACTCCTGGTAGGCCTGTCAAAATAACAGTAGTGACCTCAAGAGGTTCCTACGAAACTCAACTAACAGCACCATAAATTTTACACCAACTACATAATTTTTCATGATCGAATTGTTAGGACCTAAAGACAGCTATAAAGTAAATGAAAGAGACGTAACTATTATGCATTTAAGGTGAGCATAGTTCTTAGGTAATAGTTCATGAAGATGATCTTGAGAATATTTAGTTGAAGGATATTTTCCCCAGCATATTACCCTCACAGAGAATATTTGTGAGAAAATTTAAGGTTGCATGTTGAGTAAATATATAAAGTGTTTAACGGCTAATAAATTATGGGTGTAGGGATGATCTTTGATTTCTTGAAGCCGAAGAGGGTTGCTGCCAGTTTAATTGCGAAGAGATTAATGAAACGTTACGGTTCACTTTCTGATGAGGAATTGTTGAGTAAAGCTAAGTATGAGCTTGAGAGAGTTAAGAGGAGGGATGAAGAGCTTTACAAGTATGTTTTAGAGAAAATAAACAACTATTATGGAGTTGAGACAGGGTTAAGCAACAGTTTCTAAATAGTTAACTTTATATGACTCAAGAAGCTTCTCAATAGTTTTTTAGCTCTTCTAGAGATAACGACTTGAAACAAGCAGTTTCAACCTGATTTTTTAGTTTCTTTAATTAAATCTTCAAGGCTTATACTAAGACCTTCAGCTATTTCCTTTTTCGCTTCTGCTAATTCCTTCTTCTCTTCTTCACTTAACTCTTCTTCGGGTAGAAGCATAGCTCTAAGTTTAAGAAGTTCAATCCTAATTTGCTCTAATTTATCTAACACTAATTTCAACTGTTCTTCAGTAATAGTTACGTTCACTTCTACGCACTAAAAACATTACTAAAACTAGAGATTTATAAAGTTTTCAAGGGAGAAGATGCTCTGTTAACTTTAAACCCTTTTTATTTCTTGTAGTGCCTTCAAAGTTAGAGAATGAACACTTTTTACTATTATACTCAAAAGTAGGAAGCATTTAAAACTAATGCAAAGAAAGGCTAAAGGGAGAGGTGGAGGGAAGACTCATGACGTAGTGGTGTACAAAGACGATAAACTTACACTTATAGTTAGAAGCTTAAGGTAGTTGAGCATCTCCTTTATGCACTTGAGCTCCTCTAGCTCCATAGTAAAAGCCAAAAATAGGCTATAAATCTTACTTTATTAAAGCTGGGTTGAAAGTAGTTTTCATTTACCTTTGCTGGGAATTATTGGCATAATGTGTTGTTTAGTTTGATGAGTTTCGTTCTTCTCTTATAGGTTTCCAGCATATCTCTGGTTATAACGTGTATTTCGAATGGGTCATCTATTCCATTTGACCATAGTTCTGCAATTATTCTGCCTGGATGGAGATTCGAGACCACTAATATGTCTATGTCGCTTGAGATTAGATGTTCCCCTCAGCTACACTGCCAAACAAGTATACTTCTGCATTGGAGTCAAGCTTCTTGACAGTTTCAACTATCTTCTTAAGGTACTCATCCAACCTTTCAAATATCTCACTCCTCCTCTTAGCTTCATCTATCAATAGATCTTCCCACAATGTCCATTACCCCCCTTACTGTTTGTAATAGTTTTCTAGCCTCCTCCTCACAGTATTCCCTTGCAACATATCTTGAGGTGATATATGCATCTTCAATTGAACCCAGCTCAACAGCATAATTCGCTAATGCACCTCTAACCTCCTCAGAATTCGTAATTTTGTATATGAGTTCAAGAAGCCTTCTAATACTCCATTTCTTCTGGAGTTCTAAC
>NZ_JANGFQ010000121.1:0-5592 GCF_024707025.1 Candidatus Culexarchaeum yellowstonense | reverse complement strand
GCTCCAATCCACAAGTTAATATTCGCGTTCCCACAATAATATTATTTTGGTGTGGAGTATTGCATGTTCATGTTGGATGTTGTGGATTCAGCATTTCAAGGAAGAGGTATTATAGCCTATTCGATGTTGTTGAGCTTCAAGAAACATTCTACGATCCACCAAACATCGATAGGCTTAAAGCTTTGAGATCTGAAGCTCCAAGCAATTTCACATTCACATTGAAGTGTTGGCAGGCCATTACGCATCCACTCAGCTCCCAAACTTGGAGGAGGGCTAAACAGGTTCCAGATAAATCCCTAAGCGATAGGTATGGATTCCTAAAGCCCACAAAGGAGGTTTTTGAAGCTTGGAATATGGTTTTGGAGGGGGCTAAAGTTTTGGATGCAAAGGTCATTGTAATACAAACTCCACCAAGCTTCAATTGCACTGATGAAAACTACAATAATGCAATACAATTCTTCTCAGTAGCCTCATCATCAAATATAATTTTAGGTTGGGAGCCTAGGGGGGATTGGCTTGAGAAGCCTGAAAGAATATTGGATGTGGTTGGTAGGTTTAAGAATGTAATTCACATTGTGGATCCATTTAGAGCTAAACCAGCACTTGTTAAGGATAAACTTTACTTTAGACTTCACGGTATAGGTGGGGGCGAAGTGAACTATAGGTATAAGTATACGGATGAAGATCTATCAAAGTTGAAGAGTATGATAATGGATTATAAGGTTCAGGGGGCTTCAGAATTCTACGTAATGTTCAATAACGTTTACATGGCTGATGATGCATCAAGATTTAAGCAGTTGGTGGAAGTTCTGTAGGGTGTGGGCTTCCATTCATCTTGTATTTCGAAATCCTTATATATATTGTGGTAAATATGCTCACTCGGGGATTACTGTGGTTTCTGTGGCGGTTTCCGAAGTTGAGATCGATGCCTCAAATCTCTCCCTTAGAGAGGTTAATGCAAAGATTCGTGAAGCTGTTGGTAGGGGGTTGAGGGTTCATTTGAAGAATGCCAGTCACATATATGGTCTTGCAGCTGGGCTTAAGTCTGGAGATATAGTTATTGATGGTGATGCTGGAGATTACCTTGCAATGCTTAATGGTGGGGCTAAGATTACAGTTAATGGTAATGCTGGCGATTATGTTGCTGATGGAGCTTGGTCTGGTGAAGTCATTGTTAAGGGTTGTGTGGGTTACGGTGCATCCATGTATGCTTATGGTGGTGTACTTGTGGTTTATGGTGATGCTGGTGATGCTGTTGGACAGATACTTAAGGGTGCCACTGTAATCGTTAATGGTTGTGCCGGTGATTCAATAGGGCTCTACATGGTTGGTGGAGACATAATAATTGTTGGTGATGCTGGTAAGCTTGTTGGAGACTGGATGATTAGGGGTTGCATTTATGTTGGGGGGAAGTATGAGAGTTTAGGTAATAATGCTAAGGAAGCTGAATTGACTGACGATGATATTAAGAAGCTTTCAAACCTATTCAACAAGTATAATGTGAAGGCAGATCCATCGAAGTTTAAGAAGATAGTTCCATTATCCCTAAGACCATTCTATGGGTGAGGGGGGTGGGGTGAATGTCTACACATCCATTATATGCTAAGATAGCCAGTAAGAGGTATGGTGAAACACCATATAAGGAGGTTTGGGAAGAGATTAGGTATAGAGCTGAGACTGGGAAGTACATTATAAGGGGGTTTGGATATTCTGGGAGGCTTCCACACTTCGACGATCTACTACTGGTTCCAGCACATCTAGCACCACCAGCACCTGTGGATACGTATAGGGAGAAGGTTGATACAAGCGTAGTCATTGGTGGTGGGATGGTTGAGAAGCCAGTGAAACTGCAGACTCCAGTCTTAATTGCCGCAATGAGTTACGGTGCCACCAGTAGGGAATTCAAGCTTGCATGTGCAAAGGCAGCTAACATGACTGGTACAGCCACAAATACTGGTGAAGGTGGAATGGTCTTCACGGTGAAGGATAATGGTGAAATAGAATATACAGAGTATCAGTATACAAAGCCCAATGGATACCTAGCAGTTCAATTTGCATCTGGAAGGTGGGGTGTGAGCATAGACTACCTATTAAACAGCGACATTATAGAGGTTAAGTATGGTCAGGGAGCTAAACCTGGGATGGGTGGACATCTATTGGGGGAGAAAGTTACTGAGGAGATAGCTAGAACTCGTGGAATCCCTGTGGGGACTGATTGTCTAAGTCCATCTAGACACATGGATATAAGATCCCTAGAGGAACTCAAGAAGGTTATAGGGATAATTAGGGATGTTATTGGATATGAGAAGCCTGTTGGAATTAAGTTTGGACCTGGGAGGGTTTATAAGGATGTTTATATGGCTGCCCAATGCGACATAGATTTCGTTGCAGTTGACGGTAAGTATGGTGGTACTGGTGCAAGTCCAGATCACGCTATACAGAATGTTGGTCTACCAACCATAGCCATAATACCTGCAGCTGATAGGGCTTTGAGGGATGCTGGGGTTAGGGATAGTGTGACTCTAATAGCTTTGGGTGGATTTAGGGATGGTGGCGATGTCGCTAAGGCATTGGCTCTTGGAGCTGATGCTGTAGCTTTAGCTTCAGCCATAGAGATAGCTGCTGGATGCACATTGTGTGGTCAATGTTCATTGGGTAAATGTGCTGTTGGTATATGCACGCAAGATCCAGAGCTTAGGAAGAGGTTTGGTGGGGGTAAGGGGATAGATCAAGGGGCATTATGGATTTCCAATTACATACATGCTGTGACTAAGGAGGTTGCTCAGATAGCTGCTGCCATAGGGCATAAGAGCATTAAGGAATTCAATAAGGAGGATTTGAGGGCAATAACAGTTGAAGCTGCAGCAATATCCGGTGTGAAGTTGGCTGGATTGGAGGATTACGTGCTTCCACAGTGGAAGTGGTTTTAGAAGAATCCAATACACATAATATCCCACATTTTTTCATTTCCAAGATGCATTTATTCATATGGTAAAGATGATTTAATATATTCCCTGAAATTAACTTCATATTTGGTGGTTTTTTGACTTTTGAACTTTATGAGCGTGAACCCCCAATACCTCCAAGTGAGTTTGTACGTGTTGGGGCTGATGATTTAAGGAGCTTTGTATCAAGCATATTTAGGGCTTATGGCGTTCCTGAAAATGATGCTGATGTGGTTGCTGATGTGCTTGTAACTGCAGATTTGTTTGGGATTTCAAGTCATGGTGTTCAGAGGGTTTCAAGGTATATTGGTGGGATAAAGTGTGGTAACGTTAATGTTAAGCCTAAAATATCATTTCATGGTAGGGGTGCTATTGGCGTTGTTGATGGTGATAATGGTTTGGGTCAAGTTGTGGGCGTTAGGTGTGTGGAGTTTGCTTTGGAGAGGGTTAGGGATTATGGTTTAAGCCTAATACTCGCAAAGAATAGTAATCATTATGGGATTGCAGGGTACTATGCTTTGAAGATCCTTGATGCTGGATTTATAGGTTTCTCCTCAACGAATTCTGATAAGCTTGTTTCATACGTTAATTCCCTTGGAAGATTTCTGGGTACAAACCCCATTGCCATAGCTATTCCAACACCGCACCCCCCACCAATACTCTTCGATGCAGCTACATCAATAATTCCTGTTGGCAAGATTGAAATGTACTCTAAGCTTGGTAAAAGCATCCCTGAAGGTTGGGTTATAGATTTGGAGGGGAATATGCTTTCAGGGGATGCTAAAAAAGTTCTCGAATTGATTAGGGGGTATAAAGCTTCAATACTCCCACTGGGTGGTTTGGGCGAAGATTATGGTGGCCATAAGGGTTCAGGATTAGCCTTCATTGTAGACATAATCTGTGGGGTTCTATCTGGAGCTGCTTGGGGTATTCACGTTGGATACACCATTGGTAGTAGACCTGCAAATGTTGGTCATGCCTTTGCAGCCATAGACATCGAATCAATAATGCCCAGAAGTGAATTCCTATCCAGAATTGAGCAGTACATCAATGAAATTAAATCTCTACCAAAACATCCAAAGGCTGATAGGGTTTGGATTCCAGGTGAGAAGGCTTGGTTGACAATGCAGACTAGACTCAAAATTGGAATACCAATACACTTAAACGTATACAATGAATTGAATAATATCGCTGCGGAATCCGGTTTAACTAGGGAGTTGAAGATAATTTCGAGGTGCTAATTTTGGAGGAGGCTTTAAGCAAGATCCCCTCCTATAGTCGGGAGCTTGGATTGAATTTGAGGGTTAAAAGTGATAGGTTTAAGTGGTTCATTGCATCAATGCTATATGCCAAGAGGATATCATCGAAGATTGCCAGTGAAACTTTTAGGAGGTTTGTGGCTGAGGGTTTGACTGATCCAAATAGCATAATGAGTGCTGGTTGGGATAGGATTGTGGAGGTTTTAGATTCAGGTGGATACGTTAGATACGATTTCTCCACGGCCACAAACATACTTGAGAATATGAGGATGCTCATGGAAAGGTATGATGGGGATGTTGATAGGATACATGAATATGCATTGGATTCAATGGATTTGGAGGAGAAGCTCATGGAGTTTAGGGGCTTTGGACCTGTGGCTGTGAACATTTTCCTGAGGGAGCTTAGGGGGATTTGGGTTAAAGCAGACCCAAAACCTTCAAGCTACGCTAAGATTATGGCTTCAAAACTTGGGTTAAGTGATGACATCATGCGTAGATATGAGTCTCAGCTTGTTAGGCTATATATTGAATATTGTAAATCTAAGAGTTGCAGTGAATGTCCAATTCAAAGTTTATGCCCAAACCCCAATCATTTATGATTCCATTCCCCCATCGCGGTATAGGATTTGTTTGAATGCTATTGAAATTCTACTCCTAATGCTTGATAGTCTCCCAGTAATCTTCACCCTCCCCACTCTTATGGCTTCCAGAATTTCTTCAACACCCTCCCCCTCAGCATCTATTATTGTATATGCGTTTCCAATGCATTCTGGTTGGTGTGCATCGCTTCCAGCAGTCATTGGCACATTCACCCTTAATGCCATTTTCAATCCTCTTCTAAGAATGAATTTTGATGGGTAATTGGAGTTTATGGCTTCAATGGCATCCGGCTTCCCATTAATCCACCTATTAATTCCATGGATTTTTGTGGCTGGATGGGCTATTATCGATATTCCCCCTTCACTTCGAAGCCACTCCACAGCATCCTCATATATTGCACGTCTCTTCCCCCATGGATTCCATTTAACCCCTAGGGCTAGTATGTGTCCAGCATCTGTCTTCAATTCGAATCCAGGTATAACTATTAGCTTTAGCTTCTTAGCGTAATCTTTAGCTTCGAAGAACCCCTTTGTGGTTTCATGGTCTGTTATGGCTATTCCATTTAACCCCCTCTTATAGGCTGCCATGAGAACTTCCTTTACGCTTCCATTTCCATCTGAATGGTTTGTGTGTACGTGTAGGTCTATTTTCAGTTTCAACCCGTTATTCTCCACCTGAGAATATCATGGATATGTAATCTCCAATTATATGTGCCACAACCACAACTGTTAAGGCTATTATCACATGTTCAGCTATCATTTCCCACTGTTTCCCTTTTCTTCTACCTA
>NZ_JANGFQ010000242.1:0-5605 GCF_024707025.1 Candidatus Culexarchaeum yellowstonense | reverse complement strand
TTTCAATAGTAATCTTAGCAATCATTTTGTTGGGTAACTATTTTACATGTCCATGTTACTTAACTCCGATTGGATTAGATTTGTTTAATAGATCTTTAAGTTGGTTTGAAGATATTACGTTTAATAGTACGGTGATTCATTATAGTGGTTTCCTTGGGGAAGCTGATTTCGGATTGATTGTATACTTCTATGGAGCATTTCACCCAAAAAATTCACGAGAGATTACTAAGGTAATCGTTGTAGTTGAGAAGATAAGTGAAAGAACGTATAATCCATTGGTAAAGGGGTTTATCATAAACATTGAAGATGTTACCTTATTTGACCATTACAATGGCACCGATATGCATGTATATGCCTATACTCGTTTCTATTCAAAGAGATCTTCATACAATTTGTCGGAATCTTTCCATCACTTTTACCCCATGTACTATCACCTTCCAAAAACGCTATATGCACGTATTGATTATACAGTTCATGTAATCATAAATCCATATGCTGAGATATGGTATAGCAAATTCAAATACATAACTATTGGATTCCATGTAAAAGTCTATAGTGGAAGTTTAATGATTCCAATAACAATAATACCAGAGTAATGAACAGTTTTATTCGTCGATGTCGATATATATATATATATTGGTTTTTTATAATGTTTTTTGAGGTGCCCCTTAAATGAAAGGGGTTAGAAAATCCTCACTACTATACATAATACCACTAATAGCACTTCTCACAATACTAATCTTCTGCGGAAACGTCTATGCCGTGATACAAGAGGAAAATGGCGGTACGGAAGTCATATGGGGTCACATATATCCTCCATCCGGAGGGACATACCACTACCATACAATAGGCTACTTTGCATGGACTGCCCGTTGGGTAACCTCTTTTAAACAGAGGGAGTTTGGATATATATACATGGGTGGTACTGAGGGAACGACATCATGGTATTGTGGAGGACAACAATGGTGGTCGGAGCCAAGCTTAATAAAGTACAACATAAAAGTAATAAAAATAAAAGACTTAACAACACAAACAGAATACACAGACCCAAGTGTCCTACGATGCGTAGGTTTCGTGTTCGGTAAGGTTTGGCCTAGTGGCTCACAAGAATCGGAGGAAATTGTTAACTTATTATTAGATGTTATTCAAGGACTGTTTGATTATTTTGCATTTCCAATACCATTCAAATTATCATCGAGTTACACCAGCGTTGGTAATGGATGGAGTGAGATTACGGTTTATGGTTGTGGAAGTTTAAGCAAATTTTCAACTAATGTTGTTTTCAATGCAGGGGATGCAGGACTTCCAGATACACACACTTATGAGGTTACTTGTAGATTGACTTGGACTGCTTCATTCATTATTAATGTTGAGGGTGGTCTTCAGGGGAGGAATCCTATTGAGGGAGAAGGCATTATATCGCCAGAAAGTGGACAAGCAGTAGACATAGCGTATGCATATGCCACAATGGATATAACATTCACAGTACCACCAAGCTAAAGTGATCGCTATGAGGAAATACATAAACAAAAAATACATAACCATTTTTTTAATAATAATTTTAGCGTTTATTCTGTTAGGGAACTATTTCACATGTCCACAATACTTAAACCCAATTGGGTTAGATTCATTCAATGCATCTTTAGGTTTGTATGAGCGTGCTAGGTTGAATAGCACAATAATTCATTACAGCAACCCCCTTTTAGGGGAGACGGAGTTTGGATTAATTGCATATATTCGGGAACCCATATTAACTCCACAAGATATTGATAAGATAGACGTTGTAATCAAGAAGATAAGTGAAAGAGCTTATAGTCCATTAATAAAGGGATTCGCCGTAACAATTGAAAGAGTTAGCTTATCAACTTACCGTAATGAGGCTGAAATTAAACTGTTTACTGCCCTCTTTTATGTACACTCCTCCCCTAATCTTTTACATCAATGTTTCATCATTGATTGCCCTTACGATTATATACCAAAGACATTATATGCACGTATTGATTATACAGTTTATGTAATCATAAATCCGTACGCTGAAATATGGTATAGCAACTACAACTACATAATCACTGGATTCTACATGAGAATCTACAGTGGAAGCATAACGATTCCAATAAACTTATGACACTAAGGATTCTTAGGTTGAATGTTCATTGACTCCTTAACCTTCTCATTGATTCCATGTATGAAATCCATGAATTTGGATTTCTCAACTCTTGCACCGGCAGCATCTCTATGGCCTCCACCAACCCCTCCCAAGTTTTCAGCCACCATTGATACTATTTCATTTAAATTCTTTAAGCCAATGGATCTTATGCTCATATCAATATATTCCCCTCTACTTTCACCAGCAACGCCAATTATGGTTTCACCGTAAACTCTAGCGTAGATTGCTGATTTACCTAGAGACCATGGTACATCTAGGATGTAGGATACACAACCATGAACTTTAACGTTCCCTTTAACGTAGAGCCTCATTTCATCACTTCTGCTAGCTTCGTTTAAAGCATATTTTACTAATTCATCATTTAAGCTTGGTTTAATGTTATTTGATAGTTTGGAAGCTAGATTTCTTTTGAAATCGTAATTCCTCTTACCAGCACCCTCAATCCCCTCAATTAGGATTCCAGCATCAAGGTATAATTCCCTCTTATCCCAACAATTCAAAACTATCTTTGAGAATTCAGTGTCATCACGGTAATCTCCAATACAACCGTAAAGCATAACTCTACCCATATCATGATGGATATCGCCAATGAAGTATCTGAAGACAAGTTCAGATGCACATGCATACTCATCTCTAAAAACCACGTTAACAGGGATATCCATCTCATTTAAACCGGGTGGTAGTGGGTGATGATCGAAATACATAACCATATTATTGGTGGAGATCCTCTTAAGTTCACCACAAATTTCATCTTTAAATCTAGATGTTATAGCAATGTCCACTATAATTAGATCTTCATTGGATATGTTCTTCAAATCGTTTAGTAAACCGGCAGGGCTTGTGAAAAATAGTTTTGCATCCCTAAACTTATGTAAGACTATTGCAGCTGAACATATACCATCACAATCACCATGAGCAAAAATAATCATAAAATCACCATAAAACAATAAATTATTAATTTTAATGTATAAATAAACGTACCGTGGAAATTTATGGGGAAAGCTAAGTTGATAATTGAATTTGAAGGGTTGGGTTGTGTTGAAGGTGAATTGTATAGTGAATTGAATCCAGAAACCTTTGAAGCATTAATTGGAAGTTTACCAATAGAGTCTACAGTTGAAACTTGGGGTAAGGAAGTATACTTTGAAGTGCCAGTATCGGTGGGGAGGGAGAACGCTAAGAGGGAGGTTTCCATTGGAGACATAGCATATTGGCCTGATGGTAGATGCCTATGCATATTCTTCGGACCAACACCAATAAGTGTAGATGAAAAGCCGATAGCGGCAAGTCCAGTGAATGTTGTTGGTAGGGTTATAAGTGGTTTGGATATTTTAAGTAGAGTTGAGGATGGAGTTAAGGTTAAGGTGAAACTGGCTTCGAATTAATGCTTAGGGTATATTTAAATGTAGAAGTAGGGGATGTGGAATATTTTGGTGCCATAAATTTCTTCAGATTTAAATGACCCCTCAGTGAAGATTAGAGCGTTCCTAGGCTTGTAGGATTTTATGAAGCTGATTAAACTCTTCCCAATAGATCCGCCACTCTTAACTTCAATGGGGATCACCTCATCACCCACTTTGATTATGAAGTCAACTTCAGCTTTACCAGTAGTTCTCCAATAATAGACCTCGAAGCCAAGGCTTCTTAACTCATTTAGTATGAAGTTTTCCATTAGGAATCCTTTATCGGTTCTATTGTTTAGGGGGAGGAAGTTGTTTATTATGGAGTTTCTAAACCCGGTGTCGATGAAATAGATTTTCCTAGCCTTCTTGAGCTCTGTGATTAAATTCTTGTGGAATGGTGGTATAAGGGAGATTATGTATGTGTTGATGAGTATTGATAGGTAATTTTCAATTGTCCTGTAATCCATATGGAATTCCCTCATGATGGAGGAGTATTCAAGGATTGAGCCTATGGATATAGCAATATACCTAATTATATTCCTAAACTTCTCAAGTTCCCTAACGTTTAGGAAGAAGAATACGTCCTTCTCAATATACAGTCTAACGAGATTCTTGAGTAGTTCAATTTTAATTTCACGATCATTCTCCTTGACTATTGCTGGGAATCCGCCGAAGAGGATGTATTCTTCAAGTAGGGTGTTGAATTCACGTTGGAAAACTGGTTTGGATTCTATTGGTTCCCCTTCAAGGATTAAGCGTTCAACTTGACGTTTATAATCAGTGAAGATTTTATGGATATCCCCAGCTTTCCAAATTAGGAATTCCTCGAAGCTTAGGGGTAGCAATTCAAAGCATACCGCTCTACCAACCAGGTATCTCCCAACCTCAACTTTAACATCAAAAGAACCTGAACCAGTAACGATGAACTTCAATTTGTCGGAGAAGTTGTCGAAGAGGAATTTCAGAAGCTTACCAACGCTACTGCAATATTGAGCTTCATCAATAAACAATATATTCCTTTCACCTCGAATAAACCTCTTGGCAAATAATTCTGGATTATCCTCAAAGGATCTAAGCATATTCTCATCCTCAAAAGTTATGTAATCACCACCAAACTTATCCCTCAAATGCAATAGCAGAGTAGTCTTCCCACTCTGCCTAGGACCCCTAATCAATATGGCTTCTCTCCTACTCATCCACTTATCCAAATTTTCCTCTATTTTTCTTGGATAATACTCCACAAAAAATTCTACAATTCATGGACTAATAAATATAACTATCAATCCGAAGACATCTTCCCCAATAATTTTATAATGTCATCTTCATTTAAATCCCTCCAAAACTTATATGCATCGGCAACTGCAAACCATATGTCATCCCTCAAGTTTAGGCATAAGATTAAATCGACATACTGGGATAGCAGTTTCACAGATCTTGTGGAGCCTGTTGGAACTGCAATGTAAATTTTATTGGCACCCCTCTTCCTACAGAATTTTATTGCAGAATTCATGGTGTATCCAGCTGCAATTCCATCATCAACTAGAATTACGGATTTACCTTCCAGATTTGGGTATGGTCTGCCACCTCGAAGCCTAACATTCCTCTTCTCAATTTCATTCAATTGTTCTTTGATGGCTGAATCCACATCAGATTCCGTTAATCCAAGCTCCCTGGCAAATTCCAAATCAACATAAACATTTCCATTTGGACCTATAGCTCCAAATCCAGCTTCCCTATTCCATGGAATTAGAAGCTTCCTACATATAAGCAGATCAAATTCAGCCTTCAAAGCTTTAGCAATCTCAACACCAATTGGAACTCCACCCATTGGAATTGCAAATACATAATCCACATGGTCAAAAACTTCTCTACATGCATTTGAAAGTTTGATTCCAGCATCAAATCTATCATTGAAAACACCATGCCTATTATATAAATCCAAATCGTAAACAATATTACCATTAAATCTAAGCTTCAAAGCGGAAACCCATAAACTATTAAACAATTATGGGAATTAATTATTTACGCAGAGGAG
>NZ_JANGFQ010000167.1:0-5635 GCF_024707025.1 Candidatus Culexarchaeum yellowstonense | reverse complement strand
GTTGCCTCATGTTTAATGTTAAGTTGTCCCATACCCATATAATCCATGTTGATGAGGAGAATTGGATTGCATCACATCAATTGATCAATCTACTTTTAAGATCCAGGATGCCCGTCTACTGGGTTTCAAAAAGCTTTGTGTATGAGGGGGTAAGGTACTGTGAAGGTGACTTCATAATCCCCACCACATCGGCAAATGATGAGATAAATGCCTTAACAACCTTCCTCGCAAGCAAGTTGAATGTAAAACTAGCGTCAGTCAATAGGGATGTTGAAGTTACAGTTTACCCTTTAAGGCCTGTTAAAATAGCCGTTTACGGCGGCCATGGAGCCCTCCCCACACCATACGTTGAATTATTCAGCACCCTCGGATTCCCAACAGAATACGTTGATGATAGCGACATAAGAGCTGGAGCATTGAAGAATTTCGATATACTCGTAATGCCAGGCGACGGCGCCGACAGCGAGCTAACCACACTCGGCGTTGAAGGTGGACAGAAAATCCAAGAATTCGTTGCCTCTGGTGGAGGATACATATCAAGCTGCGCCGGATCATGGGCCGCTGCACTAGGAGTCCCCGGATGGGACATATCCTACAATCTACAGTTAATCAACGCTAAAATATGGAATGTAATTGAAGGTGCAGGACGCTTCAAAAAACTTTACCCAGGAATCGGGGTAATGATATTCAAAAACATTAACCCAAAACACCCAGTAATGTGGGGAATCCCAGAAACCTTTGAAATGGTTTGGTGGCAGGGACCAATATTCGAAACAGCCCCCAACATATTACAATACGCCTCCAAAGCTGAAGGATTAATAGCCCAACATAGTTTCACAGAAAAATTCACTGCAGCCGAATACTACACCAACCTTAAAGCCCAAAGGGAAAAGGGCCTCACTGGAACAACAGTCCACAATGCACTGATAGGCAATAAACCCGTAGCCGTAGCGGGAACTTATGGACGTGGAAAAGTAGTCCTATTCGGCCCCCACCCAGAACTCAAAACAGAATTAGTGCTAAACGGCTTCTCATACATCCCCGGAAGAATACCCATAAACGCAGCACTATGGATGTCAACCACAAACCCAACAAACACATCACCACCAGAAACCCCCACAAAAAACCATAAAGAAATAAATATACTCATAGCTGAAGCCTTAACAAGCCTAAATGAAGCATTAAACAACAAAAACATGATAACAACAAAATCAAATGAACTACAAAACCTATACAAAGATAACCCAAACCCACCATGGATGAAAAACCCCACATCATGGTTTGACGGATCATGCTTCGGAATGAACTCAAACGAAATGCTCGAATACTACCTAAACAAAATACCCGAATTATGCAACGAACTCGAAAAACAATGCAACTACACCACCACAACAATAAAGAAGTTACGGGAAACCTATGACAAATTAACTGCATTGGAAAGCGAAGCAAGAAAATACGAATCCAAATACAATATGGAAAATATACTCATGGAAATAAGTAATGTGAAGGAGAGAATAGTGCATTCACTATACCTAATAAATGAGGGAATAAACATGGCTCCAGGCCCAACAGTCACATACGGAGGGAAAGAGGGAGTACTACACCTAACAAGCAAAGCAACTTCACTCATGAAAATAGCAGTAGACAATTATATGGCTGAGAAAACCACATCCAACACCAACCCACTAAGAAACATAGGAACATACGGCGCCGCAGGATGCATAGTACACGCACTAAACACACTCAGAGGAAGAACAGCATACGCCAACACAGAAACACTATACGCAGAATACATCATAAACAAACTAAACAAAATAAAAGTGAAGTAAGCAACACAACCAATGATATACTCAACCCTAAACATCCATATAAATGCACCAAATCTCCAAACACCTAATTTTTAAATTTAATGTATATATTATACCAGTTTCATTCACATTTGACATGTGGAATGTAGCATATACATTTAACTGGAATCATTTGATAAAACTAATAATGGCATAACACTTAACAAATTTAAATAGGAAATCCCCCCAACAATTCTAGATGGTGAATGAATGGAGGGTTACAGGCTTTCTGAGGGGCATCTTGAACTCGCCCTAAAATACTTGGAGGAAGGGGAAAGTTTAGCTAACAAGAATCCCATTCAAGCATCCGAAAAACTATATAAGGCAGCTGAAGAAGCTGTGAAAGCTTTGGCTTTAGCCCTCAACATAGATGAAGCTAGAAAAGCTTTGGAGCAGGGTAAGTGGACATCGGACATCGAGACTTATCTTCAAAACTGTTCAGTTAGAATACTTAAATTTTTAAGGTAGGTTTTAAAACTGTAATTGTAAATCATGAATAGTGAGATGAAATGTCCTATCCCATAAGCAATCTCGTTAGTAAAATTGACTTTGAAGCTATGAATGCCCTACAATCTTGGCCAACACTCCTCAAGACCATTTTAATGCTATTGGAGAAGGCAAGCAGTTTCATGGAGGGGATTGGATTACGCTTAGGCGAACATTTCCAATTTGAAATTTCAAGGTGGATTGATTATGAAGTGGAGGACTGGAGTTACATGCAAATCAAAGTAACACTACTCGAAGCTGGAATGAAACTGATGAACGAAAGGGGGATAGATAAATTCATGATACTTGAAACCCTCACATCAATGGCAACACAAATACTACCGCAAGAAGTACGTCGGGAAATCGTAATCATGGTGGAGTAATCTTGACATCAAGGATCTTCGAACCCAAAACCTTTTATGACCTAGCTATATACATTAAGGATAAATTATTCCAATTATCATAGTAGCTTTTAAATTCACCATTATACCTGCAATTATTGGGTGAGCCTATGAGCATTTTAAAACTTGATAAGAAGGGGAGGCTGACTTTACCGAAAAAGCTTAGGGAAACTTTGGGGATTGAAGGGAAGGTCCTCTTAATAAATGCTGGAGACCACTTAAAGCTTATCCCCCTACCCTCAGACCCATTCAAAACACTTGAAGGAACCCTAACCATAAGGAAGCCATTCAAGGAATTGAGGAAACAGGCAGAGCTAAAAGCCGAAAAGGAAGCTTTGTAACCCTTTACCTCCCCTACTATTGCAGAAAATAATTCATTAAGATATCCATCACCAATTCCACATTCATAAACTAAATCAATCCCTTCTCCTTAAGTTCTTTTAGCATACCCTCCCTAACCTTCTCTCCAAGTTTCACGTCATCCTCCTCAGTCAATTTACTCTTCATTGAAAGCATTTCCAGCATAAGCCTCTGCAATTCCCTAAGCCTCTTAAGCTCCAATTCGAAAACCTTCAATCTAAGGAACTCTATAATCATCCTTGATAGCTCCTCCCTCGGAATCCTTCTAACTTCCTCCTCTAAGTCAGGGGGGATTTCAATCTTTAATTCCACCCTTCCATTCACCTTCCAAATTTAAGTTAGGATAATTACGTAAATTATGTTTTCTTGGAGGGAGCCTTTTATTTTTATCCACCATCTATGGCTATTAGGAGGGTTATTGTATCTCCATCTTTGAGTTTATGGTTTATGTCTTGTATTACTGTGTTGTTGATTAGGGTTAGGAGGCTTTCCCTCAACCTATCCCCACTTTCGTTGAGTAGTTGTGTAAGTATATGTTTACCATGGATTTCAGCTATCTTCACCATCAAATCCTTTAATGAGGCTTCCCCCTCAATTGTTATGGTTTCCTCCTCTAATCCCATGAGATTCTTAATGTATGGTGCAAGGTATTTGACTTTAACCCTTATATATTTCATTTGCAACCCATCCTAATCCAAGCTCGTATAATTTAGCTTTCGTCGGCTTCCCCTCAGAATCCCAGCCAGCCATTTCATAGAAGAGTTTTATTGCCCTCTGGAATCCCTCCCTATCCAGCTTCTCCCCCTTCCTTGCACCAAACTCCATTTCCTCAAAGAATCTTTTTGGTAGCATATCCTCATCAGCCTTCACTCCTTCACGGATGTTGAAGCATCTTATCAAGTTGAAGGCTCTCTCACTTGCCTTCATAAGCTCCCATAAGCTTGTCTGCCACCCCGTAGAAGCATTAACAATCTCAACCAAATGGTTTGGCGTTAAAACCCCAGCTGAATGTGGGATGAAGGTGAATTTACATATACCCAAACAGTCCAGTAACCCCCACCAAAGCATACCATAATATGTGGTTTTAACCTTCTCCGGCCCCATATCCAATCTATCCACAGCCCCCATAATACCCAGCGATTTCAAATCTTCACGTTCCCTCATATAGACTGGGTCATGTGGAGCTTGAAGGTGATCTGCACCTATGGGTGATAGGGCATACATTAAACCAACACCAACCTTACTGCGAGGCTCATGCATGGGAATCTCCTTACCCTTAACATGCAATGCAAAATTCCCTGAACCCCCACCAATAATTTCAGAAGCCCTCTTAACCCCCTCAGCAAGTATATCTCCAAACCCCTCCCTATTAACAATCTTGAGCAGCATCTTGATCATGGAATCAGCATCACCAAACCTAAGCCTAACACCGCCAGTATCCCGCTCACTTATAATCCCCCTCTCGAAACACTCCATGGCGAAAGCCAAAACAACACCAGCACTAATGGTGTCCACACCATAAGCATTACAAATCTGATTAGCATAGGATATTACATTCAAATCTGCCACACCACAAAGTGAACCGAAGGATGCAACAGTCTCATATTCAGGTCCACCATAAATTGGATCCGTCTCATAGGGGGGTTTAGCCTTAACCACAGCCTTACATTGAAGTGGACATGCAAAACACCCCTCCCTCCCCACAAGCAAAGTATTATTCAAAGCCTCCCCACTTATCAAATCAGCACCATCAAAAGATCCACCCCTAAAATGCAGTGTTGGAAGTGTACCATCCCTATTCAATGGAGATACAACCTCCCTAGTACCATAAATACTCCTAGAAACAGCCCCAGGATACTTCCTCCAATTCTCACTAAACCACCTAGCCACATCCAAAAGCCTCTTCTCATCATGGAAGCTGAAAGGCCTCCTAGAACCCTTAACCACAACACCCTTAAGCCTCTTAGAACCCATAACAGCACCCAAACCACCCCTACCAGCAGCATAACGATTATCAAACATCACATTCGCAAACCTAACAAGCTTCTCCCCAGCAGGACCAATACATGCAACCCTAACAACAGATTCACCCAACTCCCCCCTAACAGCATCAGCAAACTCCCCAGTCCTCAAACCCCAAAGATGCGAAGCATCCCTCAACTCAGCCAAACCATCCCTAACCCACAAATAAACAGGCCTCTCAGAAGCCCCCTCAAAAACTATGGCATCAAAACCGGAAAACTTCATCTCCACAGCAAAGAAGCCGCCAGCCTCAGCCTCCCCATAAGTATAAGTGAGAGGAGACTTAGCACCCACACTAACCCTACTAACACCAGCCACAGGAACACCAGTCACAACACTAGTGGCAAAAACAAGCTTATTCTCAGGCCCAAGAGGGTCTATACCAGGCTTCAACTCCCTAAAAAGCACATAAGCACAAAAACCCCTACCACCCAAAAAAGCCCTATAAACATCCTCAGAAACACTTTCAACCCTAACCTCACCAGTGGAAAGATTAACCCTAAGCCACCTACCATTAAA
>NZ_JANGFQ010000225.1:0-5642 GCF_024707025.1 Candidatus Culexarchaeum yellowstonense | reverse complement strand
TTTCTGATTTCTTGGTATGATTTTAAGGTTTACGTTTCATACGATCATATAAAAATTATGTGTGGTTTAGTGGATTTTGCGTCTTAGTTTTTACTGTTCAGTCTTCTAAGTATGTTTGAGGCTTCATTGAGGAGTTTCTTGTCGTCTATGCAGTTCTTGTTCACGTAGTCTATAAGTTCCACTGCAAGCCTCCTGATGGTTTGCTTCAACTCATAGTATTTCAGCGTCATCCTCTCAGATGGAGTTGCACCTTCAAGTTTATCTATAAGCTTCCTGAGGTTTTCAAGCTTCTCCCAAGCTTCCTCCAAGATTAAATCCTTCTTCACCCCATCCAAGTCCACTATGCTTCCACCATTCATGACCTTCATTTGGGGGTTTATGAGTGAATGCAGTCTTTCACGGATGTATTCGCTTACACTCTTCCTCTCCCTATACGCCATATCCAAGAGAACCATGTACAAATCCCTTGGAAGATAGATCGTCAATATAACTCCATCATTTATCTTCCTCTTCCTACCCATACTTCCACTCCAAAAAACATATATTATGATATGGGTATAAATATTTAATTATTTATTAAAAAATCTATTAAACCATATACTATACCCTCTTCCACTGGAAATAAAGGTTCACTTATATAGGAGAATAGTTGAATTCATTATTAGATGATGATTGGGTTGTTGCTGATTAAATGATGAATCCTCTCTCACTGATATTGGGAATATATCATAAGCATATCCCAACCGTGCATGTGCTATCAAGTTGAAATCAAAATATATCGCTGACCACACGTTTTTGACGGGGAAATAGGTTTGAATGTGCAAAAATATGTGGTGGTGATGATCTCGCAAAAAATATATAAATTTAACGGTTTAGCCTACGAAGAATAGGTTGTCTGCAACTGAATCCACGATCTTCACTGCACCGATCTGCTTCAAGTATTCCTCCTTCTCCTTAGCTTCCTTTTCGCTTAGGACCTTATCATAGCCGAAGCTTCCTACACGAACCCTAAGCCTTACTCCTTCTGGCAATCTGTTGATCTTGTAGACGATCATGTGGCAGTATCTTGCATGCTCCATAAGCATGTTCCAATCCTCAATTATCTCAACCAACCCGTTTTCACCTCCCCCAAATTATTTTATGGAGAAAAAATATTTTTATGCTTCCTAATCTTCCGCAGTATCCAGCCTACTAGGTATGCTACTGGTATAATTGCAAGCAGTATTGGGAATATTAGGCTTGCAACAGCGTTGTATACGATGCACTTCACAAGGTCCTTAACGGCATCCTTCAATTTCATTTACGCCTCCCCCTAAGCAGCTTCTTAACCCATAATCCAACGATCCTCTCCTCATGTAATGGTCCAGTTTGGAGTTTTTTGGGTTGCGTTTTCTTTTCCCAATTGTAGATCATGTGGAGGTATTCTTCAAGCCAAGTCCTACATAATTCCTCAACGAATTTCCTGAAGTTTCCATCAACTGCATACCATATTGTTCCAAGGAATATTTCTATACACCAATCCCAACCATTACGTTTTTTAACTTCACTTACAGCTCCCATAATGCCATAGTGGGTTTGACTTTCAAGCATGTTTACTGGATTATATAGTGTTTTAACCTTCACATATGGGTTAGAAGCCTCCACCAATTATCGCCCCCTTAATGGACCCGCATTTTGAGCAAACCCATCGGACCTCAATTATGCCGTTTGCGATTTCACGTATTTGTGGGGTCATAACTCCAGGGCATGGGATCCTCTTAACGATCTTGTCACCGTTACTTGGGTCCACAAATGTCACTGTCAATGTGCCGTGGCACGGTATACTTGTAAATTCAAATTTCAATTAGCAATCCCCCCTGGTGTCAAGCCATATCCACCATAGTACTCCGAGCAATGCGTAAAACATGTTTAAAGATATGGTGGCAAGTGGATCGGCATGGTATGTCGTTATATATGTCCATGTAACTATAGCTGCAAGTATAGTGTAGACTAAAGGAAGGAGGTTCATGAATAGTTCCATGTAGAAATCGCTCCTACGCTTACTATAATTCAAATTCAACCAGTATCCTCCCCCTAAGCATTATTCTATTCAATAGTTCAATGAAGCTCCATGCAGCGGACCTAAGCCTATGACTTGGCAAATGTAATAGGAAGTCGAATTTCAATGCGTTTGGATGTATAATGTGCATTCTGAAACGTTTTATTCCACGCCAAACTTCAGGCTTTATTTTGAGGAGGTCCTCCTTCCTCTCAATTGTATATACAAGTTTCACCATTTATCATTCACCCTCCAACATACTGGTATCGTATTTTCCCGTCAAAGCAAACCCAAACTTGAAGTTCATTGTTTAAGAGTGCTTCTAAAAGTGCCTCCTTCATTCCTGGACTGCATTTCTCCCTCTCAATTACCTCCATAGCTTCAACTATGCTTAATGGTTTGTCAATTTTTGGATGGGGCTTATATCCACCCATAAAATACATCAGGTCCATCCAAACCCTCAACTTACTTCACCCACATGCCTTGGGCTTGGATAATATGAAGTTGCAGTTGATGGTTCATACTTCTTTATTGCATTCAATCTATGTGGGCAGTCTTTGCAGAAGTATACTATTATGTTTGCAGTTTGCTCTATCAATGTTCTGCTGGCTTGTGGGATGACTATTTGAGGTGTATACTTGTATATTGCCTCCATAACCTTCTTTACGAACCTCTCCTCATCAGTCTTCGGTTCGGGAACCATTTGTGATAGATACTTCAGCTCCCTCTCAAACCCTCCAGTGACGATCTTAAATGCAAACTCTATTGCCTCACAATGATCCCTTAAACCATATATGCATGGATATTTCTCGCTCATTTAGATCAACCCCAACAATTTTTTAGCCTCCTCCATTGATACTGGCTCCTTGAAATATACAATAACTTTCACTTCCCCCTCCCCTTCACCAACAACCCTTCTACCCTTAACCCAGAAAACCCAACGTTTCCTCAATTCCCTAGACATGGGTTTCACCTATTGGAAGTTTTTCACGTTCCCTATATCCAAACCACACTCCCCTCGTGGCTTCAACTATGTATGCAATGTCGAATACTCCAACCTTCCTCATGAACTTCTCTATGGCTTCATCCACATCCCTAGCTTCAATCAATATGCTTTGAAACTTCCACCCCTTCTCTTCCATTGGAACATAGAATATCCTATATGGCTTTACAGATTTCCCCTCAACCCCCTCCCTGAAATATATTATTGTAGCCAATATGGCTAGGAATAGGAACCCCCCAAAAGCACCCAATATCAATCCCCATATCATTTCAGCAATGTCCATTCCTACCCCTCCAACTTCAATTCCTCTTCAATTAAACTGTATATTCCAATTGTAGAATACAGTAATATGAAGATGAGTGGCAACCTCCAATGGATTGAATGTAAAACTTCAGGATCGAATATTATTATGAGCATGTAGAGTGCATTGAAGATAGCTGTTATGTTTGCTAGAACTCTAACTATTCCATGATAGCTAACCTTCAATTCACTTCACCTCTTTCCTCAATTCCTCTTCTATGAGCTTTTCTAGTTCTGGGTGTAGTTGGAATCTTATGAGCTTCAATTTTACTTGTAGTGCAATGTGTTTTACGATCTTCCCTCTGCATTTTGGGCATTCCCAACTCCACTTTGCACCGTTAGCTTTTAGGAACTCTATCAACTCTTGCTTCTCCCTGCTCATATGGTTGCTTATTCCAACGTAGTAGTCTATGTGTGCAAGCTCCTTCCCCTCATATAAATCCATGATTAGGCTTGCTGGAAAGTACATTCTCCCCATATCATCTGCGAAGACTGTTCCACCACAATGGCATGTGTATGCGAATAGCCCCTTACCATCCCAAGGTATAATTGAACCGCAACCAACACAATGCAAATTCAACTTTCATTCACGCTCCTCAACTCTGGATATTATTGCGGTTAACGTTATGATTAGTATGGATTCAAGTATTGTGCATCCTATTACGCTCTGCATTCCACTCCCCCTGGCATATGCATCCATAATGCAGTAGTATGTTATGAATCCCCAAATTATGATCCAAAATATGAGTAGCGAAATTATAACTGAATACTTGAGGGCATATTTATCCAAACCCATAAGTTTCACCTCATACTTTCCTCTTGATTTCCTCTATGATATCCCATAGATCGTTTAATGCACTGTCAAACTTTTCAATTATCCTTTGTGCTTTATCTGCCTCTATAGTTATGCCCAATTCCATGAGTAGCCATCTCACCTCATTTATAATGTCAGTTTCATATGATATGGATTCCCAAACCTTCTCAAGAATCCTCATTAAACCAACTATTTTTCCACGGTTTTCCACCTTCACTTCAGACATTCAATTCACCTCCATGATCTTTAATGGATATATGTTTACAAGTCGATAGTCTTTTTTACAAGCAGCACAGTGGAACTTTTCATCGATGAGTGCTTCAACCCAAATTGTGGATAGACATGGTTTATGTCTAAGCTCTATTATCAGGGGATTTGGAACTCTGGGTACATGTAGACCTTCAACTATAAATTCATCAGTTACATCCTTGATCATAACTTTCACTCACCTCTCCTTTAACTTTCTCCACTTTTACAACTCTGCTGCCCTTTAATTTCACGATTATCCTGTCGCCCTTTTTCAAACTCTCGACTTCTGGGCATATTTCCCTTGTAACGGCAGTTTCCCACCATGAATATTCTGCATATTCCTTAGGTGCGTAGTGGAGAGACCACCATTCTTTGCCATCACGACCCTTAAACTTCTCTGGGTCCTTTGTTAAGATTGCCTCCTTCACCTCCATTATAGCCTCCTCGAAATTCTCGGCTTCACCCATCTTCGCTCCCCCTCATTTCCTTTATGAATTTACCCCAAACTTCTTCAGTCTTCTTTAAGCAATACTCGAATGTAGCCTTCAGCCATTCATATGCCTTCTCAACGTTTTCAGGGTATAGTTTGCTTATCAATATGTAGTTTAACCCCGATTCTGGCCTTATTGGACCTGTAACTTCTATCCAAATGTAGTTTGGTCTCTCGGCAATCTTCCCTATGACTACGTCTCTCCCCTTGTTGAATGCATATTTGAATATTACGTATTCAATTTCCTCCCACATCCTCTCCAAAATCTCCTCATTTATCTCGCTCATGCAGGATCTCCTCCCTCGATTTTTCAAACGCTTCAATTAGAGCATTGAGGAATTTCATAAATCCATTATGCATCTTAATTGCTTCTTCGTAATGTTCCTTGCAATATGAGAATCCAAAGAAAATGTATTCAGCCTCCCCACCACATTTTACGCATTTTATCAATTTCACTTATCCCCTCATTTTCTCAGATTCCCTTTTTGCTTCTTCCAATATCATTTTTTCGAACTCCTTTACCTTTTCGCCGAGCCCCTTCTTTACTTCTTTGAAGCATTCTTCACAGAAGCTTCCTCCACTACCGAAGAGGATGAAGACGTATTCGGCTGGCTTACCACATATTACACATTTCATTTCTTTTCACCCCACTATTGGGGTTTGCATTGGACATTTACCGTTTGGCTTTAGCTTCAATACACAGTATCTTTTAACCCAACTCAACCTTCCACGGTATGGTGCACTGTAT
>NZ_JANGFQ010000180.1:0-5655 GCF_024707025.1 Candidatus Culexarchaeum yellowstonense | reverse complement strand
AAAATCCTAAAAACCATAGTGAAAACAGCAGAAGAAGCAAAAATACCATACCAATTCAAGAAGATCCCAAGTGGAAGCACAGATGCAGCAGCCATACACCTAACAAGAAGCGGAATACCCAGCGGAGCCATAGCAGTACCATGCAGATACATACACGGCCCAGCAGCCATAACCCACATAAGCGACATAGAAGCCACAATAAACCTAATAGTAAAGGTAATATTGAAGCTAAGTGGGATACAGGGATGAAAAGCAACCTACAAATAGCAAGGGAAGCATTGGAAAAATTAAACCAGAAACTGGCAATAGCGAAAAATGGGAAAATAATATACATGTCCACGGAAAGTGGAGTAAAAGGATTACTGAAGGCAATAGAGGAAATCCAAGAAGAACTTAGAGGAGCATCCATGGCAGACAAAATAGTTGGGAAAGCAGCAGCACTACTAGCAATACATGCAGGGATAAATGAAGTTTACGCTGAAACCATAAGCTTAAATGGACTTAAAACACTGGAGAAGTGGAAGGTTAAAGTGGAATACGAAACTTTGACACCAACAATAATGGATAAGAGTGGATTGAAACCATGCCCAATGGAGGAAGCCACCATGAACATTGAAAACCCAAAAGAAGCATACGAAAAACTAAAATCCATGATAAGTGGAAGGTAAATTGTGAAACTGAAAACATACATTGCAGTCTCAGCAGCCACACTAATCCTAGGAATAATAGCTGGATTGGAAACCACAACACCCGCACAAGAAGCACGACAACTAATAGAGCCATTAAGGGAACTAGCCAAACAATACATGCCATACACCATACAAACAGTAACCCTAATATTCACCAAAAACCTAGTGGCAGTAATGGTGATGTGGCTATCAGGAACACTACTCACAATACCCACAATTGCAAGCTTAGCATTAAACGGCTACATAATAGGCATAGTGATGGCTTTAACTGGAAACCCAGTTAAGGCCTTGATAGCCATACTCCCACACGGGGTAATAGAGCTACCAGCAGTAACCATTGCAGGGGCATGCGGACTAAGAATAGGGGTGGAGGCAGCTAGGAAGATTGCCTCCATAATCACCCATGGAAAAGCCTCCATGACCAAGGCATTTAAAGAGACAATTAAACCCATGATAATCAGCATAACCCTCCTAATACCAGCAGCAATAATAGAGGTGTATGTAACCCCAACATTAATAGCCATATTCAAATAGAACGTGAAAGTTTTAGGTAGAGATTCTCATAGAAATCCACAGTCTTATATAGGGAGTCAATCTCCACATACTCATTGGGTCCATGAATCCCACCACCACGAGGACCAAAATCAATACACTTAACCCCAATGGGAGCATAAAACCTGGAATCAGAAGCACCACAAGCCTCCACAGTTAAACCCCTAACCCCAAGACCACCCAAAACCTCCAATGCAAACCTCACAATATCCTCACCCTCATCAGTATACAAGTAGCCTACACCACCCCTAAACTCCACACTACCACCAGGGAGATTCCTAGCCAAAACACCCCTAAGAGGTTCAAGGAAACCAGTATCCCCAGACATAGCCCTAACATCAAAAACCAAACTGTGAACACCATTAGAAAACCTATAATAGTTTGGGGTTATGGAAACGCCGAAATCACTGTAAAGTTCAGGTTTAAGTGGAGCCCTAACCAAGGGGATAATAGACCTCAAAAGATTGGATAGGGAATCATCCACCTCCAAAAGCTCACCATGCTCATCCAAACTAACAAGATCAAGCTCCACAAAACCAGGCAAAACATTACTCTTAGAGAAATCCCCCCTCAAACCAGCCACATGGAGATCTGGATTCAACCTAAGATAATATGATGCGGCAATCAATGGATGTAAATCAACGCCAGGCATAAAGTAGGCTGCATGCCTAGTCTCATAAATAGGGGTTTCAACATTAAACCTCCTAGTAAACCTAACACCCCTAACAATCCTCCTAACAGCTGGAACACTAACCCTAACACTAAAACTACACCTCCTACGCACAATAACCTGCATCCCATGACCATCACCATTAACGAGGTAATCAGGCTTCAAACCCAACTCTAAAAGCCTATCCCTAACAGCCTTAGCACCATTAACACCACCAATCTCCTCATCACCAGTAAAAGCATAAATCAAAGTCCCCTTAAAACCACGCTTCACAAGACGCTCCACAGCACACATAATTGCAGCCACATTCCCCTTATCATCCACAGAACCCCTACCATACCCCCTATTACCCACAACAGTCAACTCAAAGGGGTTAAACTTCCACTCAGAAGGATTAACTGGAACAGTGTCGAAGTGGGCGAGAAACATCGTGATAGGCTTACCCCCACCCAAAACACCAAAAACACTATAAAAACCATTACACTCCAAAACCTCACCCTTAACACCAACACTGGAAAACATTTCAAGGATAAGGTTAGCAGCCTCCCCACCACACTTCAACCCCTGCTCAGGACTATTAACAGTATTAACAGCCACAAGCCTACGGAGAACGTCGAGAGGATCCAAAACCATAAGGGATACGCCCCACAAAAATATATGTAGGTAAACAATATTTATAGGCTTCCAAAAGCCATTCTAGAAAGCCTTCTCCCTAAACATTCCACTCAAAATAAGATACTTCTCCAATAAAACCCCACGACTGGAAAGCTTCTCCTTCAAGTCAGGTAAATCTTCACCAGTATAAATCCTATCAAGGAGTATTCTAGGCCTAATGGTTAAAGCCACTGGAGGCTTAGAGGGGTCTAAAACATCCTCCCCCACCCCAACATCCAACTCTGGAAACCCCTCCACAACCCTAGGCTTAACACTCCCAGAGAGAACTGAAAGGAATATATCCACCTCCACATCCAGAAAGCTCATTAAAGCCTCCTCCCCCCTAAAACACCTTAAAGCCATCTCCAAAGCCCTCTCCAAATCCAAATACACATCATAATATATTTTAGCCCCCCTCTTCCCAGGATTCCAAAGGATCTTAGGCTTCCAATCCAAACCATGGAAACATTGATGAAGATAAACTAGATACTCATGGTATAGTAAACCCTTAAGCCACCTGAAATCATAAGTTAAAATTTTAGGGGCATACAAGTCTATGGTGGGAACATAAACACCCAACTCACCATCAAAACCATAATGGAAACCAGACGAGTATATCAACTTAAACCCATCCACACCCCTACCCACAGCCAAAGCCTTATGAATCTCCACATCAGCAATCCAAGGTAAACCAGTCTCCAACTCAAAGCCATTGGCAATATTGGGGATAACTGTGCTTGAAAGCTTAGCCAAATCATCATCATAAACCTTAGTAGCCCCAGGATAATCCAAAACCCTAACCCTCAAACAAACACACCCAAAACAATAACTGCAATCGAAACCATTAAATGTTTCCACAATGGAGAAAATCAATTAGCTAAATAAGTGGTGAAATGTGATGGACATATCAAAATATGCGAAAAAGGAACTACTACAATTGGCTGAAAGACCAGCCACAAGAACACCAATACCTAGAACAGGAGACATAATAAATCTAGGTGCAGGAGACCCAGACTTCAACCAACCACCAATAGTGGCAGAATGGATAAAGGAAGCCATAGAAGCTGGAGCAACACACTACGAATTCCAAGGACACCCAGAATTCAAAAGGGCAGTGGCAGAATACTACTCAAAATATGGGGTAAAAATAGATCCAGAAACACAAGTAATACCCACATCGGGAGGTGGAACAGCACTATTCCTAACACTGGCAGCCACAATAAACCCTGGAGACGAAGTAATAATACCAGACCCAGCATACCAAGGATACATAAACCCAATAAAATACTTCGGTGGGAAAATTGTGAGGGCAAAAATGAGGAAAACTGAGGATGGATACTTCAGACCAGACATAGAAAATATAGAGAAGGCGGCAACAGAGAAAACTAAGCTAATAATAATATGCAACCCAGACAACCCCACAGGCTGCATATACACCATGGAAGAACTCAAAGAAATAGCCAGAATAGCAACGGAAAAAGATTTCCTAATACTATCAGACGAAATATACAATGAATACACTTGGAGGGGGAAGAAGCATACAGCCATAGCAACCATAAAGGAAGCTGAAGATAGAACCATAATAGCCATGAGCCTATCAAAAACCTTCGCATGGACAGGACTCAGAGTAGGATACATAATAGCCCCAAAGGAACTGGCAGAACTAATATGGAGAGTACCCATAGGAATATCGCCAACACCAGTCCCACTACAAATAGCAGCAGCAAAAATGCTGAGGGAGGGATGGAGCTTCCACGAGAAAATGAGGAGGGAATATGAGAAGAGAATAGAATACTCCGTGAAGAGGCTAAATGAAATCCCAAACATGAAATGCGTATACCCAGAAGCAACCTTCTACCTATTCCCAGACATAACAGAAACAAAAATGAAATCCATAGAATACACACAAAAACTATTCGAAGAAGAAAGGGTTAGAGTAGTGGCAGGATCCACCTTCGGAGAAATGGGGGAAGGACACATAAGAATAGCCCTAGTAGCACCAATAGAGAAAATCGATGAAGCCATAAACAGAATAGAAAGACTACACAAAAAACTCAAGAAACACTAAACCACAACAACACTTACCCATACCCACACAATAGAACCCCAACCTATCAAAATACGTAAAACTAAAGGAATAACATATAAACATAAAAAAAGGTTATATACTTGAAGGGGGATTTAAAATAATCTATTGAAATGGCATGGGAGGAGATCATGGAGATAGAAGCCCCTGATACCCTCCCAAGGGAATTGATGACAATCCCGCTACACAGGTATAGGAAATTCACCACAATACATGTAAGACTTAAACCTGAAGCCGCCGAAGTCCCCGGAGTTCTAGCAAAAGTTATACAACCAATATCGAGAAGAGGCATAGCTATAGTTGGACTTTACACATCAACAATGCCAGAACAATACTCATACATAACAATGTTCATAGATTCAACCAAGATTAGTGAAGAAGAATTGAAAAGCCTAATAGACGAGATAAGAATGAATGTTGGAGAATTCAATGCAGATGTGAGGGTGTATACGAGCCCAGTGGATGGAGTGGCCATAGACCCATACTCCTTCCCAATAACAGCCATGGGGTCGAGGGCAATAATCCTCATGTACAATAGTTTAAGGGGGATTATAAGTGGGTTGAGTAGGATTGGAGCTGAAATGATATTAAACATTGTTGGGAGGGAAATTGGTAAAGCTGGATTCGAAACCCATGAGAGGATGGTGGGTAGAGATCTTGAAAAATTAATGAAACTACATGAAGCGAGATTCATGATGAGCGGTTTCGGAATAATGAAAGTGGAGCACATGGACATGGAGGCATATGAGTTCACAGTGAAAATAATGCACTCCATAGAATGCGAGATACTAGAGGAGTTGAAAAGACCCTCAGGCTCATATTTCATAAAGGGGATTCTTGAAGGATGGTTTTCAGAGTTAACTGGAAAAGATATGACTGCATATGAGGAGAAATGTATATCCAGAGGAGACCCATACTGCCAATTCAAAATAAAACCAAGATCAACATAGAATTAGGAGAAACAAAACGCTTTTACATAGAATGTGGAAACATTATTGTGGAGG
>NZ_JANGFQ010000253.1:0-5676 GCF_024707025.1 Candidatus Culexarchaeum yellowstonense | reverse complement strand
ACCACCCTCCCAAGGAATCCTAACAATATAAACCCTAGCAAAAGGCTCATAAACAGGATAACTCTCCAAAACCTCAAACCTCTCATCAAAAGGGAGAAAATCCACAGCCCTCTCCACAGCCACCCTCCTAACAACACGAACCTTAGGACTAACAAAAGGAAACCTAACCATAAATAACCAAAATATAAAGGGAAAACACGAAAATATAAACATAACACAATACAAAAATACGAAAGTATCAATAAAAGGAAGTAATAAAAATGTTTAATGAAAGTTTAACTTTAAATCTCCAGCTTTCTTAAAAATCGATTCATTTGACAGCTTATTACTGGAATCACGAGGAGAAGGATTAAACCTACCACTAATCCAATTTCAGGAGGAATGCGTAGATGTGGTGGAGTAAACTCATACCCAAAAATCTTAAAGGGGATTGGAAGAAAGATGCTTCCCATTAACATCGCAAAACTAGCGATTACTAGTAAAACCTCTGCGAGGTGAAGAACTCTCTCATAAGACATAAGTTCTCGCCTTTATATAGCACCATGTGGAGAACATGGCGGTTAATCCACATACGATGCCGATGAGCGGTATGCTCAGAAACGCTATGGGAGTCAATGCCCAAAGCATCAAAGTTAAACCAAGCAACACGCTTTTAGCACTTCTCTTCCTTTCAAGTTCGAGCTCCCTAATACACGCTTTTAAATGAGGTATATCATTCTCAGAAATTCTTATAATTTCATTCACTAAAAATGCAAGATCTTCGAACGTAAGGTCTTGACCACCTTTTAATTTCCTCTGTAGGGTAGCCAAAGAAGTTATCTCACGGTAGGTTGCGGTAGCTATCTTATTTACAGGCATATGCCTAGACTTTACGATGCCTGTTACCACAAGCTCCAAGTAATTCCGCTCCTCATCAATGTTAACATCAAATCTCTTTTCTTTCTAATAATGTCAATCAACTCTCTGTAAATACGTTCTATGTTTTGTGGAGATTCCGCTTCAACACCGATAAACCGTCTGTCAGGATCAACAAATATTGTGCAGTTCTCTTTCTCCGCTACACGTCCGCCTATATATGCCCGGTGAGTAGGCGAAATTGGAAAAGGGGGCCTTACGAGAAGGCTATAACCACTTTTCTTTAAGCTATCAAGAAGTTCAAAAGCAGTAATGGGAAAAATAAAGACTTCAAAACTTCAGTTAATCTTACAAGAGAGAATTCAACTTTAACCATTCCCTATTCCAACCTATAAGAATATATTGCTAACATGTTATAAAAATACTTTCTTTTCCATATTCACGCATATGCTAAAAGCCAAGAGATTTCCCTCTAAATCCGCGTATCTTTCAAATATTTTTGCCAACTTATCAAGTCTAAGTCCAGTTGAAATATCATTAAGGATTTCGCTTCGACGTTTAATCACAGAATCTATAAGCTCTAAAGTTTAACTTCCCGTTATATATATATATAAAAGCAAGGAAAATATAAAGAGGAAGGTGTAGTAAATGAGGAATGCGAGGAAGAGGGGTGTATCGCCAGTAATAGCAACAGTAATACTAGTAGCAATAGCAATAGTAATAAGCATTGCAGCAGCATTCTGGATGACAGGACTACTAAGCAGCTTCACAGCATACGAGCGTCTAACATTATCTGCATCAATATCAAAAACCACTGGCAATACGTATACTGTGACTGTTACCGTAACGAATGATGGTACCCTACCTACAACTGTTAAGAAAATCTTAATAAATGGAGCAGAAATGACAGGTACTAAGGCTTTTAATCCTACACTGCCACAGAATATAGATGTTGGAGGAACAACGGTTTTTGTTGCAAGCGGCCTTGAAAATGCGGATGTTGGACAACCTCGCAGCATCGTTAAGATAACGGTAGTGACTTTAAGAGGTACTTACGAAACTCAGTTGACAGTACCATAAAATCCACATTACTCATAATTTTTCATAGAATTAAAAGTTCAGCATCCATATAGAGAGAAGTTATCTTTAAGAAGGTTATTGCTTCATCAAGCCTCCTACACACTCCTTTGAAAGCTAGAAAGATTCTTCATCAATCTTCCATACAGGTCTTCAGATCAATAGTTCCTTGTCCCCCAAACCTCTACGACTTCACTTGTTTCTATTGGAAGTATGAGGATGACTTTGCCCGCTTTGAGATACGTTTCCGCACGAGGGGGTCTCGTAATGCTAACCTCCATGAAAACCCATTTTCCACTCTTCTCTGCACATACATCTGGATGGCCGCTTAACCTATCTTTCACTTCCCTCGGCAAATCATCGCATGAATAAATCTTATAACCCATCTTCATAAGCTCCTCCTCAGCCCTTACAACATACTGTGTATGTATATCCTCAGATACATACTTACGCACTTTAACAGGCGATCTCTCCTCTCGGTAGGAGTTTTCATATTAATTTCAACATGAAACTTTCAAAGCGATACCTAAAACTTTAATGGCAGTAATATGAGGATCTCCTTCAACATCATATAAGTGAGATATTGGGGGAGTGTTAAATATTTGATAATGATGTGTAATTTCACATGTTCACTTTTGCTTCAGCTTCCCTAAGCTTCTTTGGATATCACTATAACTTTAAGTGATTTCTAGATTTTATGCTGAAGGTTTACTTATGAAATCTTGGTTATCCATAGCAACGCAACTATTTCATGCTTACCTCGGTGAGGGTACTGCTCATAAGCCTCCTTAGATGCTTTTGGCATAGCGCTTTGCATTAATGAATCCTGAAATAATCGCATAATATCCCCCTCTTCCTAATATCCTTAACCTTCATCAATATTTCTCCTCACCACCGGGATGAGAAAATATAATGAAATTAAGCCTTTTACTCACAGCTCTTTAGTAATTGTAGCAACAAAGGAATGATCCCTTAACTCAAGAAGATAGGATGTATGAATTTTTTAATCTCCCTTAATTCCAATAATGCCCTTCATCTTCTTCGAGTGGAAGGCTTAACTACAAAGCCGGAAATCGCTATCTTCGTTAAGAATTTTAGAAGTAGCTATGAAAAAGCCGTTCTAGTCTAGCGTTAACTTTCATCCATCCCCTTCGCATTTTTCATCCTTCATGTCGTCATGAGAGGGCTTTTCGCCGTGGACTGTTGAGGAGACTTGAGCCTTCCTTCGGTCTAAACTTCCTTAAGAATTATACCGTTATAGTTTGTTGGAAATTAACAATAACAGAATATAGTGAAACCTTGAAATTACTTTACATTAATAAGCACCTATATCGCTATGCATATTAATGGAAAGGAGAGCAAAATATGAGTGATATCGAGCTGTACTACCAACTAGCAATAAATGAATATGGTAGGAGTACTGAAATGTTTTACAGGCTTAGAGAACATGCATCTGTAATTCTTGGTGTTAATGCTTTAATACTAACGCTAGTCAGCACCATTTTGTCAACTTCATTATCTAGAAACTTAAATAAGACTTCAATTCCATTTTATTTAGTCATTTTGGGAATTCTATGTTTTTTGATTAGTGTATCCTTTGTTCTCTCAATATTTTGGCCGAGGCTGTGGGACATCCTCTTGGTTTCACCAGAAGGAATAATTAAACTTTATAAGCAGGGGGAGTTAAAGAAGGAAGATGTAGCAGAGGAACTTCTCATAATTGCGCATATAAATATGGGAAGTGTGAGAAGACATTCAATTAAAATGAAGATTTCAATAATTACAACCTGGTTTGGCCTAATATTCCTAAGTTCTGGTGTTGTTTTGAGTTTATCTTAAACGCGATATCCACGTCCAAATCTAAGCTTTTTAGCATCAATGCCGTATTCTTTTAAGAGGTAAGCTTCATCATCCTTACTAAATGTTGGCATTGGAAATTCTCCGTACTTTGTTTTAATATACTCAACTTCTTCTTTTTTAGGATTATTTCTCCTGAATCGACTCATGATTTTCCCTATAAATACGGGCATATTTAATACACCTAATTAATTTTAATGACACTAAATATAAATATTTGGCTTTAAACAATAATCTGGCAACCGTAATATTTAGACAATTTTCAACAATGAAATTGTAACTCAGGTTCTCTGGACCAGAAATATGGATTAAAGATTTCTAAACCCCACATTCCTTCGTGAAGTTTCAAAGCCAAAGCTTGAGCTCTTTGAAGATAAGCTTAAAGATATGGAGAGGGCGACAATAATTCTCAAGAATAGTTTATGAAAATGAGATTAGAAATGTTTAGCTGAAGGATATATTTTTCAGCCTATTACCCCCGCAGAGGATATTGATGAGGAAGATTGGAATTAAGGTTGCATGTGGAGTAAATATATAAAGTTTAACGGCTAATGAATGATGGGTGTAGGGATGTTTTTCGATTTCTTGAAGCCGAAGAGGGTTGCTGCCAGTTTGATTGCGAAGAGATTAATGGAACGTTACGGTTCACTTTCTGATGAGGAATTGTTGAGTAAAGCTAAGTATGAGCTTGAGAGGGTTAAGAGGAGGGATGAAGAGCTTTACAAGTATGTTTTAGAGAAAATAAACAACTATTATGGAGTTGAGATAGGGTTAAGCAACAGTTTCTAAATAGTTAACTTTATATGACTCAAGAAGCTTCTCAATAGATTTTTTAGCTCTTCTAGAGATAATGACTTGAAACAAGCAGCTTCAACCTGATTTTTTAGTTTCTTTAATTAAATCTTCAAGGCTTATACTAAGACCTTCAGCTATTTCCTTTTTCGCTTCCGCTAATTCTTTCTTCCTTTCTTCACTTAACTCTTCCTCGGGTAGAAGCATGGCTCTAAGTTTAAGAAGTTCAATCCTAATTTGCTCTAATTTATCTAGCACTAATTTCAACTGTTCTTCAGTAAAAGTTACGTCCACTTCTACGCACTAGAACATTATTGAAACTAGAGATTTATAAAGTTTTCAAGAGGGGAAGGTGCTCTGTTAACTTAAAACCTTTTTATTTCTTGTAGTGCCTTCAAAGTTAGAGGATGAACGCTTTTTACTATTATGCTCAAAAGTAGGAAGCATTTTAAACTAATGCGAAGAAAAGGCCGAAAAAAGAGGCTGAGGGAAAACTCATGATGTAGAAGTGTACAAAGACGATAAACTTACACTTATAGTTAGAAGCTTAATGTAGTTGAGCATCTTCTTTATACGCTTGAACTCCTGTAGCTCCATGGTAAAAGCCAAAATTAGGCTATAAATTCCACTTTTATAAAGCTAGGTTGAAAGTAGTTTTCATTACCTTTTCTGGGAATTATTTGTGTATGTGTTGTTTAGTTTGATGAGTTTTGCTCTTCTCTTATATGTTTCCAGCATATTTCTGGTTATAACGTGTATTTCGAATGGGTCATCTATTCCATTTGACCATAGTTCTGCAATTATTCTGCCTGGATGGAGATCTGAGACCACTAATATGTCTATGTCGCTTGAGATTAGATGTCCCCCTCTGCTACACTGCCAAACAAGTATAATTCTGCATTGGAGTCAAGCTTCCTGACAGTTTCAACTATCTTCTTAAGATACTCATCCAACCTTTCAAATATCTCCCTCCTCCTCTTAACCTCATCGATCAACAGATCTTCCCACAATATCCATCACCCCTCTCACTGTTTGTAATAGTTTTCTAGCCTCCTCCTCACAGTATTCCCTAGCAACATATCTTGAGGTGATATA
>NZ_JANGFQ010000169.1:0-5805 GCF_024707025.1 Candidatus Culexarchaeum yellowstonense | reverse complement strand
GCGGTAGCATTAGTGGCTCTATCCATGCATCCTTCATGGATGCTGATACAACATACTTTGCCATTGCTGATGATAAAGGATACTTAATTTCATGCATTCAAAGTGTATTCCACAATTTCGGCTCATACATCACTGAACCAACATACAACATTACATTGAATTCCCGTGGATCATCATTCACATTCCTTGATGGTCACGTCAACAGACTTGAACCTAGGAAGAAGCCTCTACACACATTATCAGCCCTACTTTTAAATTATGGTTCAAGATGGATGGCTATGGGCCTTTCAGGAGGACATTTCAGACCCCTCCTTCATGCTCAAATAGTAAATGGCATAGTGGATTACGGTTTAAACCCGCAATTGGCTATTGAAACTCCACGTTTCAGATGGGAGCTTGGGAGTGATGTTGTTGAATGTGAAAGGGGGTATAGTTTGGGCGAACTTAAAAAGTTTAAGTGTAAAATAATTGATTATCCATCAAGAATGGGTGTTGCAGCCATAGTGGAAGTTAGGGATAGATTGAAGGTTGGATATGCTGATATCCGTGGAGATGGATTACCCATAGGTTTAGAGTAGCCTTCAACTTTTCAAAAATTCGCTTCAAACATAACCCTTAATTTTCAACTTTATATTAGAGTTATTACGATTTCGGGAATCACCTTATTCTCATGGGATATACGCAAAATGAATGTTTAATGTTATTTTCCATTGAGATTCGCTAATTCCAGCGTCTTATAAATACATAAGGGGAAGAGAAGTTAACAAAAATTAACAATTAATGATAAAAATTACAATAAGTTAATTAATTTTATCGAAAAATTAATTAACTTATAGTCCAAGAATTAATGTGAGGGTGTACAAATTGAGAATGAAAGCAACTATTTTTGCAATCTTCCTTCTGATTTCAATGATGTTGCCAATGCTCATGGCAGTGGCTCCGATGGCTTATGCTCAGCAGGCGCCTAAGGGGCCGTGGGTTGATGAGGTTGACTTCTTCGTTGTAACTGAGGATGCAAAGGCATTGGATATGCTATTGAAGAATGAGATGCAAGTATACTTTAGAGATGTGAGGGATCCAGCGATATTCAAGCAAATTAAAGCTTCACCAGACTTATGGTATGCCACATCCTACGGATTATACTTTGAGTTAACATTCAACCCAGTTGGACCAGTGTTCCCTGCAACTGGTAAGCTTAACCCCTTCGCAGTTCCCAAAATTAGGGAAGCTATAAACTATTTGGTGGATAGGAAGTACATATGTGATGAGATAATGGCGGGAATGGCTGTACCAAGATATACATGCTTGACGCCAGCATTCCCAGATTATGCAAGGTATGCTGATGTCCTCAGGGATATTGAGAAGAAGTATAGCTACAATCTTGATAAGGCGAGGGAGATAATTACAGGGGAGATGTTGAAGCTTGGTGCTGAGTTGAGGGAGGGGAAGTGGTATTATAAGGGTGAGCCAGTTACAATAATCTTCTTGATTAGAGTTGAGGATCAGAGGAGGGGTATAGGTGATTATGTGGCTAGTCAGCTTGAGAAGCTTGGTTTCACAGTTGATAGGCAGTATAAGACTAGTAGGGAGGCTGCCCCCATATGGGTAAGGGGTAACCCTGCTGATGGGAAATGGCACATTTACACTGGAGGATGGATAACAACAATTGTTTCAAGGGATGAATCAGATAACTTCGGCTTCTTCTACACGCCCAGAGGGGGTATGGGGCCGCTGTGGAGTGCATATAAGCCAAGCCCCGAATTCGATTATGTGGCTGGTAAGCTGTGGGCTAGAGACTATAAAACTGTTGAGGAAAGAGATGAATTAATGCGGAAAGCTTTATACCTCTCAATGGAGGATTCCGTTAGAGTATGGCTAGTTAGCCAAATAGCTTCATGGCCTGCTAGGAAAGAGGTTTCATTGACATATGATTTGGCGGCTGGCTTCTCGGGTGCACGATTATGGCCATACACCATTAGATATACTGGTAAAGTTGGCGGCACAGTTAAAATAGCATCTACAGATATATTTGTGGATCCAGTCAACCCAGTTGCAGGTAGTAATTGGATTTATGATCACATGTACTATGATCCTCTCTCAGACCCAGCGGTGATGCCAGACCCATTCACTGGATTATATTGGCCGCAGAGGGTTAAGAGGGCGGAGGTTTACGCCCTAAAGGGGTTACCGATAGGAGTCACACTTGATTGGGTGAAGTTAAGCTTCGTTGATAACATTACTGTACCCACAGATGCTTGGTATGATTGGGATGCTGCAAAACAGGAGATAATATATGCGCCTCCAGGAACAACTGCTAAGACCAAGACGGTCATCTATTACGATGATAACATATTTGATATGAAGTATCATGATGGTAGTAAATTCTCAATAGCAGATATAGTGTTCAGCTATATTTTGACATTTGATAGGGCGAAGCCTGAAAGCCCAATATACGATGAATCCTACGTCCCATCATTCGAGGCATTTAGAGAATACTTCAAAGGTTTCAAGATAGTGAGCGTAAAACCATTGGTAATAGAGTACTATTCCGATGCTCTATACTTGGATGCTGAGTGGATAGCTGCATCTGCAGCAGGAGCATTCTATCCAGCTTATGGTCTTGGACCTGGACCATGGCATACAATTGCCATTGGGTGGTTAGCTGAAGCAGATAAGAAATTGGCATTCTCAGCTGATAAGGCTGAAGCACTTAAAGTTGAGTGGATGAGCTATATTGCTGGCCCCTCACTCCCAATATTAAAAGGCTACTTGGATAAGGCTATTGCTGATAAATTCATACCATACAAGAACGTTATGGGCAAGTATGTTACGGAGTCTGAGGCTCTGGAGAGGTATAATAATTTGAAGAAGTGGTATGAGGCGAAGGGGCATTTCCTCGTGGGTAATGGTCCATTCTACTTGGATAGGGTTGATACGACTGCCAAAATAGCTGTGATAAAGGCTTATAGGGAGTTCATAGATACTGCAGATAAATGGCTTAAGTTCTCAAAGCCAATGATACCATCAGCCACAATTACTGCAATGCCAACAATAACCCCTGGCTTATCAGTTGAAATACCCATCTCAGTAACCTTTGAAGGGCAACCTTATAAGGTGGCTGATGTTCAGTATGTTAAGTATATCATTACGAGTCCAACGACAACTCTAGTTGGAGTTGCAGAGCCTGTTAAGGATGGTGAGTGGAGGATTAAGCTTAAGTCTGAAGAAACTTCAATGCTGCCACCTGGAACTGTGGGCGTTGAGGTTATAGTGGTATCGAAGCTTGTTGGTATGCCAGTATCCACCACTGGAACGGCGAGGGTTATGAGTGTAACTGAGTATCTTATGAGTGAGATTGCTAAAGTTAGAGCTGAGTATGAAGCTAAAATCTCCGATTTAACGAAAACTGTGGGGAGTTTAGGGAAAACTGTTGATGCCTTAACTGCAAGAATTGATTCGTTAACAGCCACTGTGAATATGCTGATGGGAGTTACTGTAGTGGCCCTCATCATTGCTATAGTGGCAATAGTTCTACCATTCGTCAAGAAGAAATAAACATAAACCTTATTATTTTTTTATTCTTCCTATTTTGGTGGTATTTATGTTTCCAAAAATTGTTGGGTATGTGGTTAAGCGTGGGGTTATGCTTTTCCTCACAGTGGTTATTGCCGTCTATATTACTATTTGGATTGCAAATATGGGTGGATATGTTGATGAAATAGTTAAGGGGGATTTATATCTTTCAATATCCCAAAGTGTGCGTCAGAATCCTGCGTATAGGCATTTGAATGATACGCAGGTTAGAGAATTGGTGGATGCGTTATATGCTAATGAGTTGAAGAAGATAGGATTCGATAAACCATTCATTTATAGGAGCTTCATTTATTTGAGAGATGCCATATCACTTAATCTTGGTAGAGCATTGTGGCTGAGCAGTAATAGTGGGTCTAAGAGTGTTTATATAATTATTTCGGAGAGGTTGCCAAACACCGTACTCCTATTTACAACGACACAACTTATCTTATTCTTCATAGGCTTATTTGCTGGGCTATTCTTATCCAGGAGGTATGGAAGTATACCTGATAAATTGTCAGTTACGTTGGCACCGCTCTCCTCTCTACCGGGATGGTTCTATGGGATATTTCTGATACTCATATTTGCATCTTCCTTGAGAATATTGCCTTATGGTGGCATGGTTGATGTTCCACCACCAACGGATAGCTTATCCTATGCATTGAGTGTTCTAAAACATATGATTTTACCCGTTCTCTCATGGCTTATAGCCTATTCATTCATAAACATATATAGTAGGAGGACCTTCTTCCTAATGTTTTCAAGTGAAGACTACGTTGAGATGGCTAAGGCAAAGGGGTTACCTGAATCGCTAATACGGAGAAGGTATATTCTTAGACCAACATTACCCCCAATTATAACGGACTTTTCATTAACATTAATTGCTTCATGGATGGGTGCAATAATCACTGAGAGGGTGTTTGATTGGCCTGGTATAGGAAGTCTACTTTATTCAGCTTCAACAATGTTTGATACGCCTGTACTAGTTGGCCTCATAGTTATATACGCCTATCTATTGGCAGCAACTATTTTCACGCTTGAATTGGTATATGCCATTTTAGATCCGAGGATTAGGATGGGTGGTGTGTAGTGTCATCAAGAATTAAACGCTTTTTTGGGCAGATATACTTCTATAAGTCTGCTGTAATTGGATTGACAATTATATTCATCTTAGTGGGTGTCTCAGTGTATACTATTTTTGCAATACCATACGATAAGGCTGTAACTTTGTGGAGGGCTGGTGAGCAGCAGTGGTTGGATAATCCGCGTAATGCCCTCCCCTCATGGGTGAACATTTTCTCATCTAAGAAGTTGCCAGAAACTATAGTATTGGATACTGCTAAGCCTAGGCTTGGGGTATCTAAAGCAATAGTTCCAGTACTTGATAAATTTAGTCAAATTAGAATTGAATTCTCATTTGACTATCAGTATGATGATTTTCCAAGCGAGTTAAACATATTCTTTAAATCAAGATTTAATGTTTCAGCGCCACAATTGACCATCCATTGGGTTAAACCTAACGGTAAGGAGTACATTTTAAATACAATTATCATTTCTAGGGAGGATAGATACTATATCTCTAATGATGATAAATTGGCTGAACGTCTTAAGGGGTTGATTTCAGCGAAGATCAATAGAACTATAGGGTATGATGCGCCAGTCACATTACTACTCTTTGCAGAGGAGGATGTAAGCATACTTGATCCCGGTACGGCTAAGGTTATGAAGGGGAATTATAGGCTTTGGATGGATGGTATGGTGTTTGAAACTAATGTTGATGTGGATGCTAGTCTTGTAGTTTATGGTAAAGTTTATGGTTGGGCTGGAACTGATCATTTGAGGAGGGATTTGGGGATAGCCCTCTTGTGGGGTACGCCAATAGCATTATCCTTTGGCGTTATAGCTTCTCTCTCAATAGCGCTGATACAAATGTTTATTGGAGCTGTGAGTGCATGGTTCTTGGGGAAGGTTGATACGACAATACAGAGGGTTACTGAGATCTTCATGATCCTCCCATTCCTACCAATCCTAATAATGATATCCACATTCTATAAATTCAGTATATGGGTCCTCCTAGTAGTCGTTATTGCTCTTTCAATGTTTGGTGGTGGTGTTAAGAGTTATAGGGCTATGTTCCTACAGGTTAAGGAGTTCCCCTATGTGGAAGCTGCAAGGGCTTATGGTGCTAGCAACTTTAGGGTCATAATTCGCTATTTAATTCCCAAAATTCTG
>NZ_JANGFQ010000150.1:0-5807 GCF_024707025.1 Candidatus Culexarchaeum yellowstonense | reverse complement strand
CAGACGACAGGGGCAGGATAAACATGGAAACACAAATAATCCCCCTCCCCACACCAGAACTAAACAAAGCCTTCGGAGGGGGAATACCAACCCCAAGCCTAATCTCCATAGAAGGGGATCATGGAAGTGGAAAAACAGTAATATCACAATACATACTATACAGCATACTAAAACAGGGGATAAACAGCATAGCCATAACCACAGAAACCACCACAAAGGAATACGTGAAAATGATGAAGACAATAAAACTAGACGTAACAAGAGAATACCTCACAGGAAAACTAAAGGTATACTCACTCCACATAAGGGAGGGAGCCTGGAGCAAACACCTAGCACCATACTTCCTCCAAACCCTAACAAAATTCGTGGAAAACAAAAACTCAAAAATAAAATGCATACTCATAGACGACCTAAGCAGCCTATCCCTAAACGTGGAAAACACCCAAATACTCACCTTCATCACAAGAACAAGAAACCTAATCACAAAGGGGAAAACAGTAATACTCACATTCCACCCAAACTTCATAGACCCAGAAGTAGCCAGAGTAGTAAAAGCCTCCAGCGAAGTATACCTCACACTGGAAAACAAAACCATAGGAGGAATACAAGTAAAAACACTAAGAATAGTGAAACTCTGGGGGAGCAGCGGAGAAAGAACACCCATAATAAACCTAGAAATAAACCCAACCCTAGGATTAAGAGTACTCCCCATAGGAGAGGTCACCATATGAATATACTGGGAAAACTAAAACCCAGAAAAACAGAAACACCAAAAACAGGGAAACCCCCCGAAGCTGAGACACCCCCACAAACACTGGAAGAAGCGGAAAAACTCAACCCACACCTACAAATATACCTAAAAACCCTAAAACAGAAACCCACATACCAACCCAAACCAGAACTAACAAAACAAACCACAGAAGAAACAATATACCCACTCCCCAACAAAATATTCATACACATAAAACCATTAGAGAGAAGATACATAATAATAGAGCCAGAGAAACCCCCACAGGAAATCATGGAGAAAGTGGAGGAAGCCCTCGCAAAAATAGTAATGGAAGAAAACATAGAAGTAACCATGGAAAACAAGGAGGAAACCATAAGAAGACTAACACCAAAAGCCATAAGAAAAGCGAAAATAAAGGTGAAGGGGGAACAGGAGCAAAACATCATATACCACATGCTAAGAGAGAAACTGGGATACGGATTCCTAGACCCATTCCTACTAGACGAAATGCTCGAAGACATAAGCATACCAGGAGCAGGAAACATATTCGTATACCACAGAGCATACGGATACCTAGAATCCAACATAAACGTAGACAGAAGAGAAATAGACAGGGTACTGAGAAGCATGGCGGAAAGACATGGGAAAATAATAAGCCACGCAAACCCAATCCTAGACATACACCTACCAGACGGAAGCAGACTAAACATAGTATTCGGAGAAGACATAAGCCTACAGGGAAGCAACTTCACCATAAGAAAATTCGCAAAAGAACCACTCTCCATAGCCCAACTATGCCAATACGGCACACTCACACCCGAAATGGCGGCATACATGTGGATGCTCATGGAAATAGGGGTATCAATAATGATATGCGGAGAAACAGCCTCAGGGAAAACCACAACACTAACAGCCCTCCTCCCCTTCATACCATACTACAGCAAAATAGTAAGCATAGAGGAAACCCCAGAAGTGAGGCTACCACACAAAAACTGGGTTAGAGAAGTCACAAGACTACACACGGGAAGCCCAGTAACCATGTTCGACCTAGTAAAAGCAGCCCTAAGACAAAGACCAGACTACATAGTAATAGGCGAAATAAGAGGGGAAGAGGGGAGAATAGCCTTCCAAGCCATAAACACTGGACACCCAGTAATAGCCACATTCCACGCAGGAACACTAACACAACTATTCCAAAGACTAACCTCAGACCCAATAAACGTCCCAAAAACACAGCTAGACGGACTAAACATAACCATATTCCAATCAAGAATAGAGAGGGGAGGGAAATTCATAAGGAGAGTCACAACAGTAAACGAGATACTGGGATACAACCCAAACACGGGAAACCTACTATACCTACCCACCTTCATATACGACCCAGACAGAGACAAACTAGACTACACTGGAATGAGCATGCTACTAGAAACAAAAGTACTCCCCTACAGGGGATGGGGAAGAGACAAACTAGACCAACTATACAGGGAAATGAAGATGAGAGCAGAAATAATAGAGTGGCACATGAGAAACGCGCCAAGATACCTAGACCTATGGAGAACAATGATTGAAACAGCGAAAACAGGCATAGAAGCAGTACACCAAAAAATATTGAGAGGCGAAAAACCATGGACAAACTAACACTAACCCTCACAGCCACCACAACAATCACCCTAACCCTAACCATACTACTAACCCTACAAGCCAACTACACAGCCGCAATAGCCACAGCCACCATAACAGCCTCCACAACCATAATCCTACTAACAAGGAAAACAGCGGGACCAGGACAACTAAACATAAAACTAGTCCTAGCCATAACCCACATGTACACACTATCCCTAGGACTAACAGAACCAAGAGAAATAATAGAAAGCATAGCCAGAAAAGAGGAATACAGGGAATACGGGGAAACCTTCAAAAACATAATAAACCTCGCCATAAACATGAGCCTAGGACTAACGAAAGCCATAGCCCAAGTGGCAAAAACAGTAAAACCACCACTAAAAGACATACTCACAAGAATGGCTGAAGCCCTCTCCACAACAAAACCAAAAGACTACCTAGAACTGGAACACGTCACCATAATGGAGGAATACATGGGACAACAGGGGAGAAGCCTAGAAACCCTGAGAATGCTAAGCGGAGTATACGGAACATTCCAAAGCATAGCAGCAGTCATAATAATCATGGTGATAGCCATGAGCCTATTCACCATAAACCCAAACACCATAACCCTAGCATACATAGCCGCAGCAGCCTCCACAGCCACACTAATAATAGCCCTATGGAGCACAGCACCAAAAGACATAATGATGTACCTTGAAAAAGACCATCCAATCCACAAAACAATAAGAATGACGGCAGCCATCACAATACCCGCATCCATAACCATAGCCATAACCACATACACAGCCACACACATACCACCAATAGCCATAACCTCCAGCGGCCTAACCCTCCTACCACTGGGAATCCTAGCGAGAAACCTAGAGAAAAGAGTGCAAACAATAGATGAATACTACCCCACACTAATAAAAACCCTAGGAGAAAACCTAGCCACAACACTAAACCCAAAAGCAGCCCTAGAATACACAAAAAACATACACCTAGGACCATTAAGAAGGGGGATACAGCACACATTAAGCTGGATAAACCTTGGATTAGACATAGAAAAATCCTTCAAACTCATGGCAGAAGAAACGGGAAGCCACACCATAAGAATAATGAACCAAATGCTAGTGGACAGCATAAGAGTAGGAGCACCACCAATACAGACAAGCAAAACCATAGCAGACACAACAATAAAAATACTGGAAATGAGGAAGAGACGATTAACCACAGCGAAAACCATGGACACAGTAATAATGATGATGCACCCAATAACCATAATCCTACTAATAGCAGTAACCAACACACTCACACAATTCACATCCATAATACCCACCCTACCAATACAATACATACCCATAAACACAATCCCCACACAAACCATAACCATAGCAAACATGATCTTCACATACATCATCTCCACAATAAACGCTGCAGCCATGACCATAGTTAGAGGAGGATACAAATGGAGAATCACCCTCAACACATCCATACTCCTAACAGTGGGGGGAATATCATGGGCAACAGCAGAAATATTCACAAACACAATAACAAAACTAACACCAATAACATGAAAACTGCAAAAAAATGGAAAAGATTATATGCTGAAATTCCAATAAATTGCAATATGGAATCACCCCCAAAGCCGAAAACACCTCTGGGGGAAACAAAATGATGATGGAGGACAGAACAGCAAGATTCCTAAAACGCAGAGACAGAATAACAATATACCTAAACATCCTAGAAGCAATACAGCAACTAAGCAGCACAAGCCCAACAAAACGCGCAAAAATAACACACGTCCTCTACAAATCAAACCTAAACACAAAAAGACTAAAAGAAAGACTACAAGAACTATCATACCTAGACCTAATAACATGGGACAACACAGGACTAAAACTCACAGAAAAGGGGAAAACATTCCTACAAGAATACCAAAACCTCATAAACAAAATAAACCAATACATAAAAACCCGTTAAAGTTAAAAGCCACCAACAACAAAATATTAAACATGAAAAACACAAAGGAAATCCACACACAATACCTAGGCTACTCCGGAATCACAATAAAAATTGGAGATGTTGGACTATTATTCGACCCAGCCAACATGATTGACTCCAAAACCATGGAACCCCTCATAAAATGCAAACCCCTAATAATCCTATACACACACGACCACTACGACCACTACAACGCTGAAACCCTAAAAACACTAACCAAGAAGTTGGATTGCAAGGTCATAGTTGAACCAGCCATGATTGGCAAACTTAAAGGCATAGTGGAAACTGGAAGGCTACACTCAGCGGAGCATGGTAAAACATTGGAGGTTGAAGGGGTAAAGGTGACTGGGATTAGGGGGAAACATGTTGGGCCAATAACACTATACCTGGTTGAAGCCGCTGGGGTTAGGATATTCCATGGAGGAGACTCTGGATACGTGGATCTAGCCAAACTAAGCCCAGTGGATTTAGCCATACTCCCCTGCGGAACACCATCACCCACAGCCTCCCCGAGGGATGCTTATAGGATGGCTTTAGATTTGAAGCCTAAACATGTAATGGCTGTGCATGGCTCGGAAGCTGAAATGGAAGAGTTTGGGAGGCTTCTAGCCAAAGAGTTGCCTGGTGTAGGTTTCACTGCAGCTAAAACTGGAGGGAAATATGTTTTCAAATGGTGAAAATCTATGAGTGGGGGATATGTGGATTTAGAGTTCTTCGGGAAACTGGATATTAGGGTTTGCAGAGCATTAAAAGTTGAACCCATACCTGGAAGGAGCAAACTATACAAGGTGACAGTGGATCTAGGAGATTTGGGGAAGAGGGTTATCGTGGCGGGGGGTGCAGAACACTATAAGCCAAGCGACCTTGAAGGGAAACTCCTCATAGCCCTAGTAAACCTCAAACCAAAAGTAATTGGGGGTGTGGAGAGCATGGGAATGCTACTAGCCGCAGACGTCGATGGAAAACCAGTTTGGCTCACAGTCATAAGTGAAGCACCACCAGGAACAAGGGTGAGGTGAAAAGAGTGATGGTGGAAGTTAAACGCGTGGGAATTGTGGGTGCTGGAACTATGGGGAGGGGGATAGCTCAAGTCACAGCTGAAGCAGGCTACGAAACATTAATATACGATGTGAAATCCGAAGCAGTTGCGGATGCATTGAACACCATTAAAAAGATGATGGAGAGAGCTGTGGAGAAGGGGGCCAAAACCCAAGTGGAAGCTGAAGCAGTGCTCAAACGGGTAAAGCCATGCAATAGCCTAGAAGAACTCGCCCATGGAGATGTGGACTTAGTTATTGAGGCTGTGTTCGAAGATGCAGAGGTTAAGAAGCAAGTATTCCAAGAACTCGACAAACACTGTAAAGCTGAATGCATACTAGCCTCAAACACCAGCAGCATAAGCATAACCCTACTCGCCTCATACACCAAAAGACCAGAGAAAGTCATTTGACTACACTTCTTCAACCCA
>NZ_JANGFQ010000100.1:0-5834 GCF_024707025.1 Candidatus Culexarchaeum yellowstonense | reverse complement strand
CTACTTATCGGTTTGAATTTAACGTAATCCCCAATCTTGAATAGTGTTGGGGGATCCTTATTGGGATTAAATAGTCTCAGGGGGGTTCTACCTATAATTCTCCATCCCCCAGGGCTTTCAAATGGGTATATTCCAGTTTGCACCCCAGCTATCCCCACAGATCCTGCTGGAACCTTTATCCTTGGATTTTCAAGTCTTGGGACTGCTATCTTCTCAGGGACTTCCCCCATATATGGGAATCCAGGTATGAATCCAACCATGTAAACCCTATAAATCTGACTTGAATGTAAATTAATTATCTCCTCTATGCTTAGCTTCGTCAACTTGGATATGTCTTCAAGATCTAATCCATATTGCGGATCGTATACTGTTGGAACTTCAATAACCCTATTAACCTCTTCCTTCAAATCCTCAGGTTTTATGCTTCTCACTATCCTCCTTACCTCATCTATTAGCTTATCCCTATCAGCCTTCAGTGGATCCAGTATTGCCAGTATGGTTGTGTATGCTGGTATAACTTCCTTGATGCCAAGGCTTCTTAACTCCTCCAGCTTCTCGCTAACAATCTTAACCATGATATTAACTTCTCTACTCAATTTGCTTCCAAAATCTATCATCAGCCCCTCTTCACCCATTATTTGAACTTCCAATTCCCCCCTCATCGTCACTTCGCATATGCACCTTTCAAAAATTATATCAGTTTATTCATCTTTAAAGGTTATGTGAATAATTATGTCTTCTAATGCTAGGGGGTTTGTGGCTGCAGTTTTAGCTTTACATAGATACCTTTCAAATGCTGGTTTGAGGGGTGTTGATGAAGTTAAGTTGAGCTCTGGTTTTGAAGAGTATGTGTTTAGGGATGTTTCCTTGAATGGTGACGTTATGAGGTTTAAATTTTCAGATAAAGGTTATGTTGCAAAGTTTCATGGATTTGAAGTGGAGTTGAATGTTATTGGTTATGAGTCTTCTAGGGTGGTTGAGGAAACCCCTAAGGATTTATTCATAGTTAAATCCAGTGTTGGAGGTAGGATAATCAAACTACTCGTTTCTGAGGGTGCTAAGGTTGTTAGGGGTGAAACTCTATTGAAGATTGAATCTATGAAGATGGAGGTTGAGGTGAAATCCCCTGTGGATGGTGTTGTGGAGAGAATTCTAACATTTGAGGGGGGCGACGTTAAGGTTGGGGCACCCTTAATGGCAATAAGGTTGAGGGGGTGAGGTTATGGTTGAAATTGTAGATGTCACTTTGAGGGATGCTCATCAATCTCTATTAGCCACTAGATTTAGAACTGAGGATATGCTCCCAATATTGGATGTGATGGATGATATAGGATTCTACTCCATGGAGGTTTGGGGTGGAGCAACCTTCGATGTCCCATTAAGGTATTTGAATGAAGATCCATGGGTTAGACTTAAACTCATTAGGGAGAGGGTTAGGAAGACTAAGCTTCAAATGCTATTGAGGGGGCAGAACCTTGTTGGATATAGACATTATCCAGATGATATATGCGTGAAATTTGTGGAGAAGGCATTTGATAATGGTATTGATATATTCAGGATTTTCGATGCATTGAATGATTTGAGAAATGTTAAAGTGACAGTTGATGCTGCTAGGAGGGTTGGAGCTGAAATCCAGCTGTGTATGGTGTATACTGTAAGCCCAATACATACATTAAACTACTACCTATCATTAGCTAGAGAGATAGCGTCCATGGAAGTGGATTCCATATGCATTAAAGATATGTCTGGAATATTGAAGCCATATGTGGCATATGAGCTTGTTAAGAGGATTAAGAGTGAAGTTGGCATGCGGGTTGATGTTCATTCACATACCACAGCAGGCTTCGCTCCAATAACTATAATTAAAGCTATTGAAGCAGGTGCGGATTATGTGGATTGCGCCCTATCATCAATGTCCATGCATACATCACACCCACCACTGGAATCAATAGTTTCATCATTGGAGGGGACGCCATACGAGATTAAGAAGATAAATTTGAAATTAGCTCTAAAAGCTTCAAAATACTTCTGGGAGAAGAGGAAGAGGTACTCTGAATATGATTATGCATTGAAAAACCCTCCAGTGGATGCAAGTGTACTTGAACATCAAATTCCAGGTGGAATGCTCAGCAACCTATTGGAGCAATTGAGAATGCAAGGTGCTGAAGATAGACTGGATGAAGTTTTAATGGAAGTTCCAAGGGTTAGGAGAGATTTAGGCTACCCACCACTTGTAACACCATTATCACAAATAGTTGGGGCACAGGCGGTGGTGAATGTACTTTCAGGGAAACCATACTCAACAATAATAAGGGAGGTGAGAGACTATGTTAAAGGACTCTACGGGAAGCCTCCAGGAGAAATAAATCCAGAGCTAATTAAACTGGCTTTGGGGGATGAAAAGCCAATAACAGTTAGACCAGCAGAAATATTGGAGCCAGCCTACAATAAAATAGTTTCTGAACTCCCAAAGGAACTTGTGGAGAAGGATGAAGACTACATCACATACGCCCTCTTCCCAGACATTGCAATAAAATACTTCAAATACAGGGAAAATCTCAAAAAGCTTTCCACATACACCTTCGAAGTTATTGTAAACCTCCACAAATTCAACTTCAACGTAAAGTAAACAATCTTAACTAATATAAATAACCTAATTAAAGTATTTTCGATTTTGAAATTGCATGGCAAACTATATTTTTCACTTTTCCTAAAAATGTTAGTTACTTTATTTTAGAAAGGAGGAAAGGTATATATATTTTCACTTCTTAAGGTTATTATTGGAAAGTTTCTGGAGATGAATTCTATGTCTTTTGTACAATCTGGTAGGGCTAGTGGTCTAGTGATTCTATTGATAATCACCATTGCAACTATATACTTTATTGAGAGGGGTAAGAGGGGGAGGATACCTAGCATCCGTAGAGTTTCAGGTTTGGATGCTATTGATGAGGCTGTGGGTAGGGCTACTGAGATGGGTAGACCGGTATTCTGCTCTCAGGGTCTTGCAGATATTCATGATTCAACTTATGGTCCGCAGACCATTGCAGGGCTCTCAGTATTAAGTTATGTTGCACGTTTATGCGCTAAGTATGGTACTAGAGTTATAGTTCCAGTTGTCAGCTTAACAGTCTACCCCATTGCTAGGGAGATTGTTGAGAATGCTTATAGGATGGAGGGTAAGCTTGAGCAGTTTAAGTTGGATGATATACCATACTTGTCCACGTGGCAGTTTAGCTATTCGCTTGGCTATATGAGTTTGATGCAGAGGGAGAGGGCTGGTGCAAACGTTATGATTGGTGCATATTGGGCTGAGTCTCTACAGCTTGCGGAGACTGGTTATAAGGTTGGTGCTATGCAAGTTGCTGGTACTGCTAATACTCATCAGATTCCATTCTTCGTGGTCGCCACGGATTATACCTTGATAGGTGAAGAAATCTATGCTGCAGGGGCATACCTAAGCAAAGATCCAGCAATGATTGGAAGCATAGTAGCACAAGACATAGGCAAAATAATATCTTTGGTGTTGATAATTGTGGGGATATTGCTTGGGCTTGGTGGCTCCAAATTTATTGTTGATATATTGAAGATGTAGGGGGGTGTTTGGGTTGGCATGGTATAAACGTGTTGAAATTCCAATAGCAGTAACAGTTATATGTGCATTGATACAGATAATCCCATACTTCTTCACTTTGGGTCCAGATGTGGAGAGCTTCATGGATAATGCTGTGAATTGGGAGATGGTTGTAGCTACCGGGGCTCTGTTTGTGGGTGCAATCTCCATAATCTTAGTTCATGCCCCGAGAGTCGTTAAAAGACGCCAATATTGGGAGTATAGTTTAATCCTATTAATCTTAATGTTCGTGATGATGATAGTTGGTTTGCCAATTTGGGAGTGGGGTCTCGGGATGAATAACGATATATTCAATTTCCTAACAAACAACGTCTTAACACCATTGGATAGTAGCCTATATGCTATGTTAGCATTCTTCATAGCTTCAGCTGCTTATAGAGCTTTTAAGGCTAGATCCCTTGAAGCCGCATTACTATTGATTGCCGGATCAATACTGGTGTTTAGGAATGCCCCTCTGGGAACATTCCTAGTACCTCAAGTTGCAAGTCTTGGTGATTGGCTTTTCAACGTTCCCAATATGGCTGTTCAGAGATCAATCATAATTGGGGCTGCCCTCGGAGCCATAGTTCTGGGTATTAGAACTTTAACTGGTTATGAGAGGGGCTATTTGAGGGGTGGGGGGACATAAAATGTCTGGTAGTATTAGTATTTGGGAGAAGCTTGAAAACATTGATTCCAGAATACTATACCTACTCATATGGATAGTCGTTTTAACTCCAATGATTTCCCCAATAGGGTTGCCTGTGAGTATAAGTCCTAACACCGAAGCATACTATAGAACCATACAGAATTTGCCCCCAGGCTCCATGGTAGTCTTATCCTTTGACTTCGGTTTGGGATCTCTTGGAGAGCTTTACCCCATTGCCGTGGCAACCATGCATCACTTGTTCAGTAGACCTATAAAGTTCGCTATTATAGCCATATGGAATCAGGGACCCCTTGTCGCTAAAATGATCATCGACGAATTGAACCCAGAGGTTACTTATGGTAAGAAGTACGGTGTGGATTGGATATTTCTAGGATGGGCTCCTGGAGGTGAAGTTGCTATGCGTGCATTGGGGCAAGATTTCTGGAAAGTTTTCCCCACAGATTATCTGTATAAGCGCCCCGTTAGTGAATATCCAATTATGCAGAATTTGAGGTCTGCTAATGATGTTCAACTACTTATAAGTATAGAGACTGGTACACCTGGTGTTGATGAGTGGGTTAGGCAGTGGGGTACATATAATGTTCCAATGCTAGTTGCATGTATAGGGGTTACCGCTCCAGGTGTCACTCCATATGTTCAATCAGGACAAGTTAAGGGTATGCTTCCAGGGTTGAGGGCTGGTGCGGAGTACGAACTTCTAATAGGTAGGAAGGGTCTAGCAGTAGCTTCAGCTGATGCATTATCGACAACTCATATGGTCTTCCTAATATTCGTGGTCATAGGCAACATTGGATATTTTGCTAAGAAGAGGAGGGGGGTTAAATGACAGACATAACCACACTATTTGCAGCATTCTGTGGAGTATTCTTCACACTTGCAGTTTACACATTCCTATACAAGGAGAATCCATGGTCTAGGTTAGCTGAATATGTCTTCATAGGAACAGCCACCGGATATGATGTTGCATACTCCTTGGATTGGCTGAGGAGTCAGTGGGAGGGAACATGGTCAACAACCACCAGTGGTACAATTGCCTTTATATTTGCATTACTCGTAAGTGTATTATGGTACTTCAGATTCTCCAAGAGATTCTTCTGGCTTTACAGAATTGCATTGGCCATTGTCGTTGGTACTGGTATTGGATTAGCTTTGAGAACCATAGTCTTTGCTCAGCTTATTAGGCAGGTTAGCGCCACAGCTGGATTGACCTTCATCGGTGTGGATCCTTGGACTGCATTCAACAATCTAGTTACAGCCGCCATTGTGATCTGCGTCTTACTATACTTCACTTTCACCTTAAAGCAGGAAGCCGCTTTCTGGAAGCCTATTAATAAGTTTGCTAGATATGCCATGATGATAGGCTTCGGCTCAGCATACGGATACACAGTACTAACAAGAATGTCCATGTTCATTGGTAGAGTACAATTCCTACTAGGTATACCTCCATATGCACCTGAAAACAAGATGTTCTTCCCATGGGTTGCATTGATATTGCTTGGTACATTGCTTGGATACGACTATTACAAGAAAACCAAAAAATAAACCCATTTTTTT
>NZ_JANGFQ010000099.1:0-5849 GCF_024707025.1 Candidatus Culexarchaeum yellowstonense | reverse complement strand
ATGCCAATTCTTCGCAGTATACACTGAACCAATATATAAACCCCTAAAAGCCACTGCAAGAGCTTTAGAAATGATGGCTATATTTTATGAGGAAGTAGAGAAATCTGAGGGGAAGATAATAATAGTGAATAATTCGAAGGAAATTTATGAGGCAAAGAGGAGTGGGAAACTTGCAGCATTAATATCCATGGAGGGGGGAGAACCAATACAACACAACCCAATAATATTGAGAATGTTCCATAAACTTGGGTTAAGAGCCTTATCACTAACATGGAATGAGAGGAATATGCTTGCAGACGGTGTTGGAGAATCAAGGGCTCAAAGCAAATTAACCGAACTGGGATTGAAAGCTTTGGAAGAAGCTAAAAAGTTAAAGATCCTAATAGACGTATCACATCTAAGCGATTCATGCTTCTGGGATTTAGTGGAAAACTTCAAAAACCCAATAATAGCTTCACACTCCAATGCAAGGGCAATATGCAATCATAGGAGGAACCTCACAGACGAACAATTAAAGGCTATAGCTGAAAGAGATGGGGTTGTTGGGGTAAACTTTTCACCATCATTCATAGTAAGTGAAGGTAAAGCAACCATAGAAGACCTCATAAAACACATAGACCACATGGCCAACGTGATTGGAGTGAAATATGTGGGGCTTGGATCAGATTACGATGGAATATCCTCAACGCCAATAGGACTTGAAGATGTAAGCAAACTACCAAATCTAACAGCAAAATTGCTGGAACATGGATATAGCAAGGAGGATGTGAAAAAGATCCTTGGAGAAAACTTCCTAAGAGTTATAAGTGGGGTTATGGGATGATGGAAGCAGATATACTCATAGTTGGTGGTAAAGTAATTGATGGAACTGGTGGACCATGGTATAGGGCGGATATAGCAATAAAGGATGGTAAGATAACTGCAATTGGGAAAATTAGGGGGGTAGATGCTAAGAGAGTTATAGATGCCAATGGATTGATGGTTGCACCAGGATTCATAGACATGCACAGCCACTCAGATTACACATTAATGGTTGATGGGAGAGCTTTAAGTAAAATAATGCAAGGTGTAACGACAGAGGTTATAGGGAATTGTGGAAGTTCAGCGGCACCATTAATGGGGATATTAAGGGATAGAGGCGATGAAGAAAGCAAGAGGTATGGATTGAAAATTGAATGGACTAAAATGAGGGAGTATATGAGTAAACTTGAGGAGTCTGGAGTATCATTAAACGTGGCACCACTCGTGGGATACGCAAACATAAGGATAGCAGTTCTAGGCTATGATGCAAGAGAACCATCAAAGAGGGAGATGGAGGAAATGAAGATAATACTCGAAGAAGCATTGAATGATGGTGCATTCGGAATGTCCACGGGATTAAGATACGACCCACAATCCTTCGCAAAAACTGAAGAGATAATTGAATTGGCGAAAACAGTTTCGGAATATGGGGGAATATATGCATCACATATAAGAGATGAAGGTGATAGGGGATTGGTAATCGAAGCAGTGGAGGAAGCTATAAGGATAGGTAGGGAGGCAAAAGTTCCTGTGGAAATATCACACCTAAAAATACTTGCAAAACCATTATGGGATAAATGTGATGAAATAATTAGATTAATTGATGAAGCTAGGGGGAGGGGGGTTGAAGTAACTGCTGATCAATACCCATATGAAGCAAGCGGTACAAGTTTAATGGCATGGATACCGAAATGGGCTAATGAAGGTGGAAGGGAGAAGTTGATTGAAAGATTAAGGGATAAGGATTTGAGGGAGAAGATAAAGGTGGAACTATACAAGACAATGGAGTATCGTGGAGGAGCTGAAAATGCCATCATAAGCAGATTCGAACCAGATCCATCAATTGAAGGATACTCAATAAAACAGGTCTCTGAAAAACTTGGATTAAGCGAAGATGAAACTGCCATAAGACTTGTGGAGAAAGCCCTTGAAGCTAAAAGCGGAATTGGAATAATAAACTTCAATCAAAAACCGGAAAATCTTAGAAAGATATTTTCAAAACCATGGGTTATGGTTGGATCAGATGGCTACGCACTCTCACCAACTGGAATACTGGCCACTGGAATACCTCATCCAAGAAGTTATGGGACATTCCCAAGAGCAATAGCGAAATATGTGAAAGATGAAAAGGTTATGTCATTGGAGGAATGTATAAGGAAGATGACATCACTACCAGCAAACGTTCTAGGATTATGGAGTAAAGGTTTGATAAAAGTTGGATTCGACGCCGATATAGTGATATTTGACTATGAGAAGATAAGGGATACAGCCACATATACGAATCCAGCACAATACCCCCTTGGCATAGAGTACGTAATAGTTAATGGGAAACTAACTGTGGATAAAGGTATATATACTGGGGAGAAGGCAGGTAAAGTTTTAAGGAAAAAGGGGAGGGTTTAGGATTTATTGTTTCAAGTGCTTATCAAACCAATCCACAATTATTTTTAACCTTTCAACCCTATGCTTAGGCTTACCACTCCTAGATAAATCGTGATTTTCACCTGGAACTAAAACCATTCTAGCCTCCTTACCAAGCTGCTTCAAAGCAATGAAGAATTGCATGGCCTCAACATAATGACACCTGTAATCTTCTAGGCTATGCAATATTAGTATTGGCGTTTTCACATTCTCACAATACATTAATGGAGACTTCTCAAGGAACTTGTTGACGCTCTCAGGGGTTATTGGCTTAGCTGATAGATCGCCGAGGATATGGTCTAATGCAAATCTATAACCAATATCGCTTGTACCATAAAAGCTAAGCCAATTGGATATCCCACGCATACTAACAGCAGCTTTAAACACATCAGTATGTGTAACTATCCAATTGGTCATAAAGCCACCATAAGATCCACCTGCAACGCCAATCCTTGAGGAATCTATGTATGGATAGTTTGTTAAAACGTAATTCAATGACTCCATTATGTCAGCATAATCCCTCTCACCATAATGTCCACGTATATCAGCGAAATCCTCAGAATATCCATCACTACCACGGGGATTAGTGTATATGACGACGTAGCCTCTAGCCGCATAAACTTGAAATTCATGTATAAATGATGCACCATAAGCAGTTTTAGGTCCACCATGAATGTAAAGTATTGCAGGATACTTCTTACTAGGATCAAAATCCAATGGTTTCATTATCCAACCATCAATCTCAGCTCCATCACTAGCTGTGAAATTGAAGTGTTCAGGTTTAGATATTGAGAATTCCCTTACAAAATCTAGATTGAAGTTTGTTAATTGGATTTCTTTGCCTCCACGTATTAAGTAGAGTTCTATTGGATAAGTGTCCGTCATTGATGTGAAAATCACCAAATGTTCACCGTTCTTGCTAGCGACATCAAAACCTTCAACACTCCTATAACCAAAAGTTACCGGGCTTAATGATCCATCATTAATGTCGATGGAATAGAGATTTGCTGAACCACCCTCATGAACCACAAAGTAAACTTTGTCTTCAACCCATTTAGGCCCCACATAAACCTCACCACCCCTCACATCGGAATTCAATGAGTTGCTTATGTTTAAATTCAAATTGCCAGTTAATAGTCTGATAGATTTGTCTTTAAGGTTGAGCAAATAAAGCCTGCTATGTGAAACCGATCCTCTCTTCAAATCATGCCCTCTAAAAACAATCTTAGAATCATCAGGACTCCAACTAAGGCTAATAATACTCATATTTGAGGAGGTTAGGAGCTCACTTTTACCAGTCTTTAAATCTAGTATGAAGATGTCATTTATGTATGGTTTAAGATCATTTAGGGTGGCTATATATGCCAACTTATCTCTAGAATTGCTTAGAGACATGAAGTTTACATCAAATTCACCGGAAGTTAATTGCTCAACACTTTCACTAAAGACATCAATCATGAAGATGTGATTTCTAATGGTGTGTATGAAGCCTCTACCATTAAACCAGAAGTTTATTCTATCAATAACCTTAACATCTTCTTGAACATCTCCAGAAGCTCCGAGGAAGAGCAATTTACGATCATCAATCCATTGAAGCTTGGTTATGGGCAATTTGCGTTTTAATAGCATTCTAAATTCTCCACCATCAATTCTACCCAACCAAACCTCCACTCCAGGCTCATCCTTCTTTAAAGTCCTCCTAGAAGTAAATGCAATGAACCTTCCAGAGGGGCTCCAAGAAGCTCTACCATCCTTAGGACCATTAGTATATGCGTAAACCTCCCCACTTTCAACATCTGCAATCCACAATCTAGATATGTAATCATTTTCATCTAAGCTTGGTTTAGTCAATGTAAATATCACTTTCGATGCATCTGGAGAGAATGTTGGTTCTGAAATCATTGAAATTTTAGTGAAGTCTTCAAATCCAATCTTCTTAGGCATATCCCATCAGCATAATATTTATAACAATTCAATTTATACCTTTGTACATTACTACTTCGCTACAATTCAATGTTGAGAAATAAGTTTGTGGGATGTTGAAGATTATGCTTGAAGCTTCAAACGTTTGAAATAGATGTAGGCTAAGCCTATTATCAAGATGAGGGATGGAATGCGTATTGCAATGTGAGGGTAGAATATGGTTATGGAAGATATTATGAGAAGCCCCCTCAACAATATGTCTATAGACTGCTTTCCACCGAATTTGCCGAAAAGTCCAAGTGAGAATGCAATTATGCTAACAGTGATTATGACCACTGAAATTAAGGTTAACCAGGATACCTCGGATACTGCTGGCTGCTCCACCAATATTCCAAACATCAAAATGAAGAGGGGTGTACAAATCTTCATCAATTCAATTAATGTCTCCATAAACCCTGCACCAGATATCTTAGATGCCACAGCTGCAGCCAGTGAAGTTGGTGGTGAAAGTTCAGAGAAGAGGGCCATGAAGAATGCAAAGTAATGTACTGCCCAAGGATCAAAACCCAACTTAATCAAGTATGGCGCCACAAGTATAGCTGTAAGTAGATATGTGGGTGTTGGTGGTAACCCCAAACCCAAAATGTATCCAAGAATAAAAGCTATAGTTACTGTGAGAATTACATTTGCACCTCCAATTTCCATGAGTATGAAGCCTATTTTCGGAGGAACCCCCGTAATTGTCATAGCTTCAGTCATAATTCCAAGAGTTGATAGAAGTAGAGTCAAATCGACTAGATCAGACATAAAATTATGTATTGAAAATACAAACTTATCATATAGCTCTCTCAAAATATCTTTAGGAGAACTCTTCTGTAGAATTGAGAGGACAATGGTGTCTATTAATACTATGATCAATAGTAATGTTGATGATACGAAGCCGGCAACTATTGGTGATATACCGATCCACATAAGATATGTGATAAGTGCAATTCCGAAGAAGAAGATCATGGTGTTAATTACATCGCTCCTCCTATAAGTAAAACTGGCAGTTACAGCTGCTTCCCTAATAATGTACCTCCTAGTTAATAGGTATACAATGAATAGCAAGCCAACAACGTATATGAATAGCAATACCCACCCTCTCAAGCATACATCAAAATATGAAACCCTCAAGTATTCAGCCATAATAAATGCAGCTGCACCCATCAATGGAGGTGACAATTGTGCTGCCACACTGGAAGCAGCCTCCACAACACCAGCATACTTGCTGGGAATACCTATCTTTTTCATCAATGGAATGGTGTAGGATCCGCTTACCGCAACATTGGCAGCTATACTACTGGATGGTAAGCCAATGGTTATTGAATTTATAACACACGCCATTGGTATTGTTGAAGGCCTCCTACCAAGCTTACACATAATTACATTAATTAGAGAGTTTAAGAGGCCGAAACCATAGGCAATGGATGAAAATAGCATAA
>NZ_JANGFQ010000098.1:0-5853 GCF_024707025.1 Candidatus Culexarchaeum yellowstonense | reverse complement strand
CTGGCTGGTAGTCCCCGCATGTTTCTGGGTTGCAGTAGCTGTATCCTAGGTGGCATCCATCATCGAGGAATGGGTGAACGTTCTCTCCCCAAAACCTACATTTATTCCTCACCATTTAAACCACCCAAAAAATTAGGGTTTAATATGTTTCTCCAATTCTCATTTCTTCACCTTTCCATGTCTTCTGCTATGTGCTAAAGCATTTTTGTAGAGCTGAGCTTTTGAAAGGCTCCGCAGCTCTCTACCGCATACTGGGCATTCCCAGATGTAAATGCATGTACCATCCTCAGCCCTTACCTCCTTAACCATCAGCGGTCACCTTTAATTTTCTCCATATCAAACCCCATTAAACCACCCAAAAAAAGGTTAGTTAAGATGTTTCTCTAATTCCTCGTCAAGCCTCTTCTCCTCCATTCTAAGCTCCTCATACCTCTTCTTAAGCTCTGTAAGTCTTGGGTGAGGGTGCTTAACCCATTTGAAGCATTTAATATACTTCCTTCCTTTCTGAGATGTTCTCTCCTGATATTCTAGAAGGACAACGTGGTCTCCCCAGTTGGGCTTAGGATCACTGAATAAGACTATTACACCATCGTCAAGCCTACCAACAATATCGCCTGTTGGTAGGCTTCTGAAGCAGTAGGCTACAGGCAACTCATTAAGCTTCTTTTCCTCCTCATAGATTCTGTTCTTTTCTTCTTCAATTCTCCTCTTTTCCTCTTCAAGTTTTACAATTAGCTTTGAAGGCAAGCATTTGGTTAGAGCTTGCTGGAAGTCCTCAGCGTCCTCAGGAGCGATAGCGTTGAATATATCACAGATCCACTCACCAATGTATCTCTTCTTTTCAATGAATTTCTCAGTAAACCTTGAAAACTTATACTTTCTCAAATCTTCATACTTAGCCTTCAAAATCCTCTCTACACCATACTTCTCGATGAAGTCTAGAATTAAGTCGCTGAACACTGGGAATTTTATAGTACGTTTAGGAGTTACTTTTAATGGCTGAGCCTGAAGCGGACTCCAACCCTCCCATCCATAATCGACAGTCATATAATCACTAAGGGCATCTTCATAAGATGAATATATGTTAAGCCAGCTACCGCCATCTCCAGTTTTCAACACGAAGTATTCATTTCCAGCTTCAAACAGGAAGTGTCTCTTAAAAGCTTCATCATCAAAGACAACAACCCTCGAATACTTGCATTTATATTTAAAGACATTAGCTATAGCATCTAATAGTAATGAAGCATTATACTCTGAAACAATGAGGGTATCCCCCTCTAGTTTATAAGCATTGTACAAGTCAAGTGTTTCTACGCCCATGTAGTATTTCAGCTCGCTTTCAGATATTAACAGAGAAGGCACTTCCACAATAACAACTTCCTCATCACCGTAGACTTTAATATCAGTAATGTATCTTGCAAGCTCCTTTATTTTGTTGATTAACCATGAACGGTGAATTGATAAACTGATGGGTATCTGCTCCCTTGCTAAGACAAATGAAACTGGATGCATAACTCCAGCATCAACAAGCTTTGAGATTTTCTCCAGTAGAGATGTAAATTGTTGCAAAGCGGAGACAGCAACAATCCTCATGTAACCACCCATAAAAATAATTAATGTTTTCTGCTCCTCCACAGGCTTCGTAGGCAGCCGAGGCAGAAGCCGTTAGGATACTTCTTCTCTATCATTTCAGCAATTTTCTCAAGGGGCTCCCTACTCTTGAACAGTAGAACACCGTCTGCGAAAAGCCTTTCTTCAATCAGCTTCTCATCATCTATTTCGAAAAGCTTTAAGTCTGAAAGCTCAAGAAACCATCCATCACAGATGCAGAGATTCCCCATCCCAACAAATAAGCCGTAGGCTTTAAAAGACGGAATCCACACAGTCTTCAAATAAGCATTCACCACAACCATCCACCTATGACTGTATAAACAGGCTTTTAAATAGGAACTCACTTATTTTCCTACGTATTAGCAGCATATATAAAGCCTTTAGAAAGCTGAACAACCCATACTTCACCGTTCTAGGATAAGCTACCTCCACACCTTCCTCAACCTTATAGAAATCTTTTATCGTTATCCTTCTTCTAAGGAAATCTATGTGTAACTCCGTTGCCCCCTTAACTATTTTCACATAACCACCCTGATAAAAAATAATATGATTATTTACCCTTCAAAAACTTGGCGGCCTTCCTCTTATCAGTGAATAGGACTTCACCACATTCTGGACATAGATACTCATCCTTATCAGCCCCCCAGGTATCCACGTAGGAATAGTTTCTCCCATCAAAACAAAACTGCTCAACAACTGTGCGGAAATTCTCTAAGCAGTCTATTTCCTCCCCACATCTAGGACATTTAGCCATACAACCACCCAAAAAAATTTAGTATTTAAGTATTTGTTGGGCTTCAGCTATGATTCGCCCCCTATTCTCCCTAAGCTCCTCTAGAAGCTCTATTATGCGTTTGGGGAGGATTGGTGTTTTAGGCTCATCATCGAAGCGGATATTTACATCTGCTTCAAACACTACCCCATATTCAGTCTTTATAACGCTGATAACTACGTGTCCGAAGAGAGTGTATTGGACATCCTGGGGATGGCTATTATACCCATTTACAAGGTCACTATACTTATCCATGATTTTGGAGAGCGTGGGGAGGATTGGATGATAGTCTTCCCAACGCCTCATATATTCTTCCCAGCTCATAGCCATATAACCACCCATAAAAAATGTTAAATTATGATTGTTAATTCCCGAATTTTTCCAGCAGCTCCTCCCTCGTGTATTTTTCAACTTCAAGCTTCGTATACCATGTTTCATCGTAGAATGTTCCCTTAACGTAGTAGTACTGGTTTGTGGCTGGCGAATATATTAAGGCTACTCCGCCTTCACTTCCTCCCTCCCATGTCTCCCATGAAAACAGCTTCTCAACTATGTCGCCCAGCTCTTTCCGAATCTCCTCTACGGATAGGTTTTTCAAATCGGTGCATTTAAGAACCACGTTTAAAACAGCCTCCTCGAAAAGCTCCTCCCTACCCCTGTAATTATCCGTAACAACAAGCTCCGCACACTTGTTGCAGAACTCCTCTACAAGCTTCACCACTCCCCTCAACGTTTCAAACTCCTCCTCAGACACATAACCACCCATAAAAAATAGGTTTAGAGTACTTCGCTTTTTACAAGCCAGTAGTCGAGCTTCTCAAGCTCCTCTAAGCTTAGAACTTTACCTTCTGGAATCCTTGACCTGAGGAAGAAATGTACTCCTACATCTCCAGGATTCATGAAAACCGTGACTCTATTAGCTGGTATTGGGGTTGAGAGAAGCTTAGAAAGTAGGTTTGCTGTTGCTTCATGCCCAACAGCTGAAACAAACTGTTGCTTAAGCAGCTTCCTTGCCTCCTCCACGCTTATCCTCGTAAACTTCACAGTTGCCTGGGGATGCTTTGAGAAGTCGATGGGAACAATTAACGTATTCAAAACGTAAATCATATGACCACCCATAAAAAATTATTTAGTTTCCCTCAAAAACTTAGCTGCCTCCCCCTCATCAGTGAAGAGGATTTTGCCGCAATCTGGACAGATATATATGCTTTCAATTCTTGTGAAACCACCTACATACTCGTATTTTTCACCGTCAAAATGAAATGTACCCCAACCCTTACAGTAAACCTCTAAATACTCTATCTCTCCTCCACATTTAGGACATTTAGCCATATAACCACCCATAAAAAATTATTGGAATGCAGCAAGCCTCTGGAGTGGTGTTTCATACGGGTTATGATATGTTACGGTATATGTCTTCTTCCCTTTTACCCCCTGGATAATTATTGTTTCATTTTTTAACCCCTTGTCTTCAAGTAGTGAGCAGCTATTGTTAGCCCAGTACTCGATCCCAAGTCTTTCAGGCTTATGAGCTAGCAGGGTAAGTAAGTTACCAGTCTCATATATCCGTATATATGCTGGTGTACGCTTCTCATCAGTATTCCACCTCACCACAGTTATTGCTACTGGTATTTTTGCTTCGAGAACTATGTCGAAATAAACAGTTTTACCCCCTATCTTCTGCGACCTCTCCGCAACCCCAACAATCCTACCCTCACCTACATCTATGCGAATAAATTTAGGCTTATACCTGAGGAACTCGCTTAAAGTTACCTCTCCAACATCAACATCCATAATCCCACCCAAAAAAGGTTTAATAATTTATAAGTTCTCCTTTACTATACCTAAGGTTTCCACTCTCCTGTGGAGGCGTGAGGGGCAGCATGGACAGCCTAAGCCCTTCATAAACCTCTCCGCCTCCTCCCTCGTCATGTCGCCCACTCCACCTTTTAAAGCCACTCTTACACCGTAAGCATCCCAGGGTTCACCACATACAGAGCAATAATAGTCACCATTCTCATAATATGGGTGTTTCCCCCTCGCCCTCCCTTTCTTCACATCCTCCAAGAAATCCTCCAAATCATAATCATCAAATATCCCCATTTTCCCACCCATAAAAAGAAATAAGATTTAATTTAGAGGTATGTTTGGAATAACAAGCAGACTTCTAAACTGGGGTGGGTTGATTACTTCAAATACTTTCACGTTTAAGGCTTTTGAAGCCTCATAAGCCTCCTTGGAACTGAATATAGTTATTGAAGTTGAATGGTTAGATATGCAGTACATGGGGTACTTGCTATGCAGCCTAACTACTTTAGCCTTACGAACTAAGATGTTAATATTGCTACTTACATCTCTAAGCAGAACCTCCATGAAACCACCCATGAAAAAATTAAGTTAAATATATCCGCTTTATGTTGAACCCCCTCCTCCATGGAGTTCCAAACGGCTTGCATGGAACTTCACGAGATACAGTAGCAACTATCGCCTCAACCTCCCCTCTGGTAAGATCATCAGGAAGCCTAATGTACACTTTATCAATAGCTTGAACCACTTCAAGAACGTCAATGTTAAATTCCTTTTTTACAATTTCCTTTATTTTCTCTATATCCATCTTTCCACCCAAAAATAAATTTAAATTTTAAATTATGTTGTAGGTGAAGATTTTCTTAGCTGAGGAATGGAAAACATAGTTGCATAAGTTGCACTTATAGATGTGAACGTCGCCTTTAGATGTAGATGTTAATGTTAGGTGGCGGCAGCTTGGACAGAAGTAAACATCATCATCAAACATGGAACCACCCATAAAAAAATTAATTTGAATTTATCCAATCGTAGAAGTGTTCTAAACTTCTAGTATCCAGATTGTAAACATAGCTAACGTGGTATCCCCCGCACTGAGGGCATGTATAATGTTGTTTGAGCGATTTTTTCAAAGTAGCTATATCAGGTGCGACTCCCCCCTTCTCAGAAAAGGGGTCATACCACTCATATCGGTTATGCTTGAAGCAAAACCGAATAAATACTGGTGTAGAAAGGAATGTTAGCCCAAGACTTTTATTTATTTCCTTACATATTCCCTTCATTAAACCACCCAAAAATAAAATTATTATTTGTGATTATGTTTAAGTTCCTGCTCTATTATGTGTTGAACTGTATCTGAAAATTGAGAAATTTTCTCTTGTGAAACGGCTTCTATTGTAAGCCACCAAAATCCAGAGTTACAACTACAGTATGGATATGCAACAAACATTTTTCCGTCACTTTTTTTCCTGAATACTAATCCATTATCACTTACATACAATAGCGTAACATCATCTCCAACTTTTAGACTCATATAACCACCCAAAAAGAAATTAAATTAGATTATGTTTCTTGAGATAGCATTTACGTGCCTTAACAATCGTGGGGGATATTTGCAAAACTTCTGCAACTTTCTGATTACTTAAATTTGGGTATTTCTTTAGGAG
>NZ_JANGFQ010000097.1:0-5892 GCF_024707025.1 Candidatus Culexarchaeum yellowstonense | reverse complement strand
GAGGAGACCTTGGAGTGGATTAAGCTTAGGAGGGGGAAGTTGAAGGCAAAGCAAGCTAATCTTGGTGATCTTGCTGAAGTCGATTTAGAGGAGGAGTTCAATGAAGATATTCGTGGATGCTAGCCCCCTAATCTATTTAAATGTCCCAATGCCTGAGGAACAAGCAAAGCTCATTGAATCATTTTGGAAAAGTCTTCTAAGTGAACATGAAGTCTTCACAAACCTTCTCGTTTTGGACGAGGTTATATATGTTTCGAAAAGAAAGTATGGTGTTAAACAAGAGGAAACTCTGAATTTCATAGAACGCACAGTCCTCCCACATATTGAACTTTTATCAATTGGAGCTGAGCTATATTCATTCTTCAGACTCTATATGATGAAATTCAATCTTAAGCCGTCCGATGCTCTGCACGCAGCTACCGTTAAGAGGTACAAATTAGATGCCATTGCAAGTGAGGACAAAGATTTTGACAGAGCTGGAATAAGGAGGATATGGCTATAATGCATTGAAATATCGAAACTGCTAGAATATACCAGCAATGGATAATGACCTCCTTCTAAAGTTAAGAGGGAGTTACTGGATGAGGCTAGGAGGCTTAACATAAATGTTTCTGAGCTTATTAGGAGTGTGCTTGAAAATGAGGTTCGTAGGCGTAGGTTAATGTTGCTTGAAGAGAAGTTGAAGGCTAAAAAGTCTATTCTCGAAAAGATCGACGTTGACATGACTGTAAGGCTCATTAAAGAGGGTGGAGGGAGATTGAATAAGTAAAACATATATTTGTTTGATGTGTTTAGCTTAGTTAAGGCGCTTAAATAGTTTGAATAAATCTTGGAGGAGGGTTGACATTGGTGAGAAGGGTTTTAGAGGAGTTTGTTTGGAGAATTAAGATTAGGAAGTTTATTAAGAGATGGAATAGGCTTCTCAGGGTGTGAAGCCTAGTGGGAAGGGGTTTTCAGTGGGAAGTGTAAGGGAGGATCGTGAAAATCATTAATGACTGATTGTACTTTGTAATTGTAGTAGTGTTTTTATGGCGCATGTTAATGGTGTGAAGGCTTTTTCGAGTATTTCAACTTTAGCATTTCTTATAAGCTCTCTATATCCACTTACACCATGATCTTTGAACCATTTCTTAATGCTCTCCTTGTCAGCTTCCACATTTTCTCCGCTAAGGAGCTTTATTAGCTCTGCATAGTTTTCCTCAATACTCTTAACCCTACCTTGAACAGCTAAGATTATTATCCCTTGCTTACCGCCTTTTTCAACAGTAATTTTCCAACAACCTTCACATAAACGCTTTATCCTGCCAAGAACCGCAAAACCCCTTTCACTTAATGCTTTCTTGAAGTCATTAATGGACCTTAAGTGTTCTTTGTCAAGCAATACAAGAAACCTTAATGTTTTCCTCTCTTTATCAAATAGCGTTGCTAAGATCTCTGTTACCTTTAAGCCAGTTGCTGGTGCGTATTGGGGAAGTATTAAAACTGATTTATGATCATACTTTTCACATATTTCTCCGAGAGTCCTTATATCTCTACTCCCATCTCCCGTTAGGACGTACGCTAAAGGTTCCTTTAAAAGTTCTTTAACGGCTACGCCTCCTCTCCCAATTAACTTCACTCCACTACACCTTCAATTATGGCTCTTAGATCGATTCCCTTTTCAAGAATTTCTTCAAGTTCATCAAGTTCGATACTCTTATGGTGAATCATATCGTTAGCATCCTTCTTCAATATTATTATTTTAGCATCCCTAGGTTCAATAAATATAAGGCTATGTAAAACATCGAGGCTATGCGTAGCTATCACTACTTGTCTCTCAGATTCAGCTAACCATTTCAATAATGTATTCATAAGACTTGGATGCATAGCAACTTCAATATCATCCCATAAAACCAGTGCTGGATTAAGATGCTCCACCGCAAAATACATTAAAATGAACCTCTTAACTCCTTCACCAAGGTCATTAAGGCTTACGTAAATGGCAGTATCTCCGACCTCCTTCCTAACGAAGAGTTCATTACCTCTAGTGAAAACTTCTGTAAACCTATCATAAACGACATCTTCTAAATACTCCCTACACACTTTAGTGTGAAGCCCCTTCTTAACGATACCATCAACGCTCCTGAAAGAGTAATCATGCAACTCCTTGTAAGCATTACTATGGTCTGGTACATAAAGCGCCAATGCAGAACCTCTTGGATTAAGGGATTTTACAAAGTCTTCATATCGATCTTTCAACAAACTTATTTCAACTTCATTCCCACCTAAAAATGCCCTCGTTTTAGCTTCTACACTCATTTTTTCAGCCGATATTTTTACTTCAACCCTCTCTACGTTTACAGTTTTGTATCCAACAGTCTTAGATTCAAGACTTAGTGATAGAATTCTGGGAGGAATATCGAGTGGATATTTTAATACCCCTTTTACTCCAAGCTCAAAACTTATAGTAGCTTCTCCAGAATATCCATAAACTAGGCGTTTCCAATCTCCAATAAGCTCCCCGATATAAACGCTAGCTGATCTATCGTATGGTGGAATAGTAGATTCACGTAGAGGCATCGCCAGTAGGTAGAGTGCTTGTAGAATTGAGGTTTTGCCAGTACAGTTTCTACCAACAAGTACATTGAACTTGCCAAGCTCAATAGGCTTTTCCAACCCTTTAATTCCTCTAAACTCCTTTATATCAAAACTCTTTATAAGCCTCATCGAATAACGCCTACAACATTAATAATGATTGATTAAATTATATGTGTTTCGTAATGGTTAACGTTTAGCCGAGACCCGTAGAGCTTATGCTCATGTAATGCTATCATCATCCCATCAAAGGGGGTATCAAATTTTTTGCTTACGTAAATTTTGTGTGATAACTTTTTATATGGAAAGTATGGAAAGTTTGTATGCTATTTGTGGAGGAAGGTTTGGATGCGTTTATTTACGGTATTCTTGCTTATGGTAACCGTGGTAACGTTCATTGTTTTCGGCATCTTCTATCAATCCCCCTATGCTATTGAGAGAGCTTTAGCTTTCGGAAGCGCTATTACTGGGCTTATTAGTTTCGCCTACACCGTATATCGAGGTTTAGTTAACATAATCTCTAATCATGTGGCGAGGTGGGCGGATCAAGTTGTGGTGAAGCCTATAGCTACCTTGATAGTTATGACGAATGAGGATCTTAAGAGGAAGTCAATTCAGGAAATTGTTATGGATTTACAGAGGTCTAAGGAGGTAACGAACTTAATTTTAAAATCCATTAGGTCTACATAACCTTTTTTACACCTCTACGTTTAAATGTCTATCTTCACCCCTACTCCCGTCTATGTATCTATTGCTGTAATACTTTGCAATATATTGTTCAATGATATCTCCACTACAATGGATTGGGATACCCTTAATGTTCTTCCAGATTCATCTATAATTTCGCGGACCTCGTCCATGTTTACTTCAGATATGTGGAAACCCAAATGACCATGTACAATTTCACACTCAACTTAATAATATATAGAGCCCTCCGTGGAAATAATAAGTCCAAGAAACATTCAGAAAATGTTTTATCTCCCACAAGACTTATATTAAGGCACTAAATCGATGTTGTAGGTTAACCAGCACATTTTCCCATATGCTTTGAATCCAACTTTCTCGTATACGTGTTTGGCTGGATAGTTGTCTGTTCGAACATGTAGCCCCACGTGTTCCGTGCTTTTCAATGCTTCCCTCACTAGGAAGGATGCTAGTGAAGTTGCACATCCCTTGTTCCTATATTCTGGCTTCGTATAGAATCCACCTATAATCCATATTTCAGGGATTTTAACATGCACACAAGCCACTGAAACTAATTTACCATCCTTGAATATTCCATAGAATGGCAGTTCCTTAAGGAAGTTTTCAGCTTCCTCTATATCCTCATCTGTAGGTTCATCCCTCCTTAAACTTGCAAGGTGGATAGCGTCGGTCAAGCTTAACTGTCTAATTTCATGATTTATGTAGAGACGTTCTTCACCCCTCTTCAAGAGCATGAAATCCATATCATACCTCGCATTTACTGCAAATTTCCGTTTAATAATATGTTCAGATTCCGGGAATACATGAAACATTATTTTATCTGCCGATATAACGTCGAGAAGTTTTTCAACAGCCTCCTCTCCTCCCCAAAGCCAAATAGCATGCATGCCTGTACGGCTTAAGAAATCCAGTAAAAGACCCTTCAACTCATAATCTTCAAGGCATATGAAGAATTTCGCCCTATGACGTAAATAGTGGAGGTCGTAAATGGCATAGGCATTGATAAATGGATCTTTATAGAGAAATTTCTCAACTAAGGGAATGAGGTCATCAGTAAGTTCTTTCACGATTAACATCTGCCACCCCCTCAATCTCTAAGCTATAATTAATACATTAAATATTAAGTATTAGTGCTTGTTTATGGTTTAAAGCACTCTTTGTTTAGTATGGAATTTAAATTTTGAGAAGTGGGATTAATGGTGTGGAGAGTAGAATTAGTATGGTGCTGTAAAGGAGGATTATAGAGGCTATTTCCCTCCCATTTTCGGGTCTACTCTTCCCCAACAATTTCTTCATTGGTAAAGTTATTAGGTTTTATATTTGCTTTGGGAGGGGTGGCATGAATGGTGTGCAATTACGATACTTCACATATTCATTTCCATACATCCTAACCATAACGTTCTCCTCATGTAAGGCAACACCTACAATTATTAGGGTGGAGATAAGCCATAGGAGGCTTGGTGATAGAACATAGCCGCCTTTAGGCGCATCTATCGTGGATGCTAAAATGGCAAATGAATTAGCAGGAGAAACCAAACAACAATGCTTAAAATATAGCAATCCGGAAGTTGCCACTTAGTAGTGTTGCTCATCTCATAATATGGTTTATACTTAACAAGCCCCTAAACCCAACTAATGTCCACCCTCACATTCATAAGCAAAATGAATTAAAGAAGGATTGTGAATTAAACTTCTCCTGCTAATTTATTTACCTCTCTCCCCGTTTTCCAAGCCAGTGTATTGCTCCAGCTATTACCCAGCAGATTATTGTGCTTATGGGTGTGAAGGAGCAGTGGGCGTAGTAGCCTAAGAGGGATGGTTTACTTGCAGGTGCAGGTATCAGAGTAGTCACTCCTAGAACGAAGAATACTATTACGCCAACCCAATAATACCACTTCAACAATTTTCACCATTCATTTTCACATTCCTCAACAATTAAATCTTCCTATGTATTGATTTTGGTTAGGTTTAAATGGTTGGTTTCAATAATGCTGTTCGGGTGTGAGTTTAAATGGGTGGGAAGGAGCTTTTGCCTTCAACATGTACTTATGCTGATTCCTTGAAATATGCTGGTAAATGTGGGGAGTTTTTGCGGAGATGGGTTATGGGTGTGGTGGCTGGTTTATGTGAGGTGGATGAGGAGACTGCTAGGAGGGTTTTGAGGGGGGCTGGTGAGGAGTGTTGTAAAATTTTCTTGGAAGTTTATGGTTATGATTTAAGCAGTCAAGATTTGGATTCTCTAATTAGATTATTGGGTAGTAGCCCGAATAGTGGTTGCTATAGGGTGGATGAGGACACCATTATATATGAGTTTAAATCTGAGCGGTGTGAATGTCCACTTGTTGAGATGGGTGTTGCTGGTTTGTCTTCTAGGCTTTGCTCAGCATGCTTCACCAATTGGCTTTCATACATGTTTAGCACAGTAACCAAGAGAAGGGTTAAAGCTGAATTCATTGAGAGTTTGGCTACTGGTGCATCTAAATGCACCTTTAAAATAAAATTACTCTAAAAACTGTGGATTTATACGGTCCTTCTACTTTTAGAAGTTTAAAGGTTGGTGGTGAGATGTTTTGAATATTTCTTTCGATTCAAAAATGTTTTAAATTTCTATGT
>NZ_JANGFQ010000096.1:0-6134 GCF_024707025.1 Candidatus Culexarchaeum yellowstonense | reverse complement strand
TTCATCTTTACTCCATTAATGGCGTTTTCGATTTTCATAATAATTGATTCTAGCCAATTGAAATACCCATTTAGGTTTGGTAATTATAAGCGCATATTGCTTTATTCAATTCCCCCCTTTGTCTTGACATTGTTTATCCTTCTAAATTTAAGGGTGGATTTCCCCCTTCTCTTCACAGTTTCCTCAACAGTTTTATTGGTTCCTTTAAGCATATTTCATGAATATAATGCTATTAAATGCAGATCCATCGATTCAAGTCTTCCTAAGTTCATTAGGGATATATCAGATTATGTTAAGATTGGTTTAAGTGTTGAGAATGCTTTGACACTTACTTTAAGTAGGTCTTATGGTAAACTTCTTGATGATATTATTCATAACATACATTCCTCTTTGACATCATCGATGAAGTCTATAGCTGATATATTCAACGATCTGATTTCTATGGTTAATTCATGGTTTGCTAAGAGGGTGTTTTGGCTTTTTGGGGAGGCTATATCCACTGGGGGTGGTAGGCCTGAAATTTTTTCACATCTCTCGAAGTTCTGCTGGGATTACTATGAATTTAAGCGTAGAATTGAAAATGAATTGAAACTCTATGTTTTGGTGGGATACTTTTCCTCGCTCATGCTAATATTCGTTTCCTCCCAGTTAATTAAGTTCCTTAGCTTCTTTGGAGCTGGATATCTCATTCCAGGTCAAAGTATCCTCCTTAGCATTGATAAAAGTGTGGTCATGGAGTTGAATTCCACAATAAATTCCATGATAATTTTAACTTCATTCTTCATTGGCATACTCGTTGGGAAGATTTCCAGTGGGACCATTTTTGGAGGGTTTAAGCATGCATTGATCTCCTGTTACATTTGCATCCTTGGAATTTATGGTGGTGTAAGGTTATGGTGAGGAAGGGGTTTCTGTTTCTACCGTTAATGATCATACTAACATTATTGCTTTCACTTCCCATTTCCAATTGCATCTTGTATTATCCTCTTGCTCCACCATTTAGTGAATTTCAACCCTTCTACTATACTTGTGGTACTGGGAGCTTCACTTATAGTTATGATAAGAATCGAGGTTTACTTAAAGCTGTATGTTCCGCCACGAAGGATGTGGGTTCTTTATTGAATGAAGCTGACTTAACTCTAATTTTTAAAGGTTACCTCATTTCACCGTTTAGTGGGGTTATTAAGAAGTTATCGATTAAATATACGCTTATGGGTAAACTGTATGTTAAATCCATATGCCTCCCCAACACATATTCAGCTGAAGCCAGCATTGGAGTCTATGTGGATTTCATGAATTATAGGGTTACATTGGCTTCAAAATCCCTTACCCTATATTATTCGGGTGAAGATCAATATGTTTTTAATGATCAATACATTTCAGTCTCTCAAGATTTGGATTTAAGTGTCTCTAAGGGTGATAGACTTGACTTTTCAGTTACAATGGTTGTTAGAAGCATAGCCACTGGAGCCTTAGAGGATTATGCATATTCCCTTGCAGACTTCTATAGTGGAAGTTATGGTTTAAGGATAACGTTGTCCATAGGCTATTTTGAGAGTTCATATATTGTTGGCTCTATAAGTGCATCTAAGGGGTATGTGGGAGACCCAATATACTTGAGTGGACGCTTACTAAATAGTCGTGATAGTGGTATTCCAAATGCAAAAATCAATTTGTATATGGATTCCACGTTTATATCATCGAACTATACTAGCTCTGATGGGTCATTTACATTCCTATACATTATCCCCAATGATATACAGTATGGTGTGAGAACTCTAAGTGTTGTTTTTGATGGGGATAGTAGCTACCTACCTTCTTCAAAAGATTTCAATTTAACAATACCATCTTTCTCCTTAAGCTCCTCATACAGTTACATTAGAATACCATTAGGCTCCGTAAGGGGGGTTGACATATATGTTGGCGATCTATATGGCTATGGACTTCCCGTGCAAGTTACAATAGGGCCCGTTCCAAATTGGCTTAGTTATAATGTGGTGGGGAATACCACTGGGATCCCTCCATTTCAATTCCATGTGGACTTCACACCCTATGATGTTGGTGATTGCTACATTGAACTCACAGCAATAGGTTCTGATGGTCAGAGTAGGAGGATAGTGTTGAATGTTGAAAGTTACGTAGCTCCCTCATACTCAATTACGGTGAACCCAACTTTCAATAGCGTCTTAAAGGGGTCTCATGTATTATACAATGTAACTTTAACTCCAATTAATGGTTATAGTGGTGTGGTCAAATTAAGTGTTGAGGGTATCCCCCAAAACTGTTCATATCAATTCTCCACAAACCCATTAACCATCAATTCATATGAGAGAAGTGTTGTTCTCGACGTTTACGCTTCCCCTTATGCTGTTGAAGGGGTTTACAATCTGATTGTGAGAGGCATTGATGATAATGGATTGATAGTTGATAGTAACACATTTAAATTGGAAGTTAAGCAGGGACAATACTTTAATGTTTCCATATACCCAACATTTATATCCATCATTAAGGGTGAGGATGCACTATTCCATGTTAACTTAACTTCCATAAACGGTTTCAGCGATTATGTTTATCTCGAAGTTTCATGTGATGCGAGTTACTCAAACCTCTTCAAATATAATTTTTCCATGAATCCAGTTTACATATCTGTTTCTGATCCCATTGAAATTGTTGAGCTACGTGTAACTCCATCATTAAATTTAACTGGGATATTCAACTTTACATTACATGCATTCTCAGACTCATATGATAATTCATGTACGTTCTCCATTGAAATTAAGCAGCCTGCATCCATCGAATTGTATTATGTCAACTGGAAGCGTGGTTCTTGGCATTCGGAGTATAGGTTCCTACCATATGAAGCTATGGGGATTATAATCAATTATCAGCCTCTGAAGAATCTCACACTAATACTCCCGAAAGTTGTTTTCAGTGAATTCAACACTTCATTTATATCGATATCAACTGATGAAAATGGGTTATGTAAACTCATAGTTTATTTAAATGGTATAAATTGTCCCTTAGGCTCCTATGAAGTCCTTCTTTCAGATGATTCTGGACGTATTGTTGGTAGGAGTAGATTCTATGTAGATGGGTTAAAAGTGTATTACACCGTAAATAATGATTATGATTACAATAATATACTGTTCTATTTAACTTGGAATCTCAACAATGAGAGTCTAAGATTTAGGGGAGGGGTTCTTGAGCTAATCTTGAACTCTACATATGGGTATTTTAAGAGTTCCCCAATTGATGATTTTGGGAATGCAAAATTCAGCGTTCCTCCAATTAACTTCAATGATTCGCTTGAGTTCTCCGTATATTATGTTAACTCCCCATTCATCATTAGGTCTACGAATTCAAGTTCATCATATGTGGTTGTTCCATTCAAACGTATACAATGTGATATCCTAAAATTTGTGGCAAAGGATTTCTCCTTCGACATCAAATTGAAGTTCCACTACTTTAATGGTGATCCAGCGCATGTAGAGTTGCTATTAATTGTTCATTGCAATAATACCGTCATCACCAAACTTAATTGTATAACTGATGATGAGGGGGTTGCCTCCATAACCTTCAAGATACCATTTTGCCGAAGCTTTGTAATTAAGTTGCTTTGTAGGGATATTAGCAATGCATGGGTTTCTAGAGTGGATGAGTTCTGCAATTTATGTTGGAGTGAAAGTATTGGTGTGTTGTCATATGTTAATGTTTATGGTGGATTTGTTAATTTCACTTTAGCTTCAAAATCGAGCTTCATGGATTTCAATTGCACATTGAATATGTTATTCTATGATGAGTTTGATGAACTCTTCTACTCATCATCCGTTACCATGAAATTGACTCATGGAATCATAGAATCCTATCCACTATCCCTCCCAAGAAGGGTTCATAAGATAATGTTTAGCATTTACGCATTTGGACATGAAATTTTTGAGGGTTTATGGGTTAATGGTGATTATTCATGGAAGACGTTGTAGAATATGTTTTCGCCGGATTCATGATATTCTTACTATTCTCATCAAGTGCAAGTATATTGAACTCCATTGCGGATAGATACCTTCACATGACAACATATCCCAACGATGTGGTAATCAATCGCTTATTATACTCAATAGCTCCTGGAGGGAGGATTGATCCATTAATCCTTCAAGCTCTATCTCCCAATTACTCTCAAGTTTTCGGCTATTACTTGGATTACGAGTATTTGAGGGGAGCTATTAATATGGGGGATTACATATTCTCCATTCAAATTTCTCCACCTCTGGATGTTAAGGTGGATTTTAAAGATGAATCCATAATTATACGATCATTCAATGTCATCGACATGAAACCTTGCGGTAGTGAAGCTTTTGTCTACTTGTTTTATAATGGAACTTTAAATGATTATTATCATATAATTTTGGATAATGGCTTTGGGAGTATCCCATTAAAGTTTAAGCCTCAATTGATGGTTGTATTTGTTAGATATGGTCAATTATTTGGTATTGGTTTATATGGAGATTTCAAAGTAAACTCCATTATCGCACAGCCAATGCAACTCTATTTATCTAGTTTTGGCGGCGAATATTGCATTGTTGATGGTGTTCTTGGGTCTTCATCAACTAGATTACTTGATGAGAATGGAATATCATTTTACAGTAGAGTCTTTAGCAATCCAATTAGTATTTCTAATGGTTCTTTAGAATTCTCAATATTCGCTAGTGGCCTTGGAGATCTCCATACCATTTTTGGAGTATGTGGACCTGATTACAATGGGTCAACCATTTTGGCAAACTACTCCTTTACGGTTAATTCCACTATTGTTAAGAATTTCACTTTCAATGTCCCTCTATCAAGAGAATTTCAGGGAAGTAATGTGAGGTTATTTTTGAAATTAATTTCAAGTGGAAAGGTGTATGTTTACTTTGGTGGATGGAATTACCCATCTACCTTAAGATTAAACAATATTCTATCTTCATCCTATCGGAGTTCATATCCATCAGGGTTTAATGCTGATAACATTTGGTTATTATGGTTTGATAAGAGTATCCATGTGAATACTTTGCCCAATGCTGGTTTCCCCTACGTAGTTGTTTACGTTTTTAATGGCGTTTTTCATGTTGCTTTTATTCCAGAATTGAAGGTTTCCATAGGATTTCTAGATGAAGACTGTTTTACATATAGTTTTCTGAGAATCGGTGCACATCACTTATTGCTATGTAAAATTGGGATTGGGGAGGGTGGTGTTGGTATGTGGAGGTCTGTGTTCAATAGAACTAAATCATCATGATATATGGTTTAGCATCTTGGTGGTGAATATGGCTGATCGCGGTTTTTCAAGAATAATTGAAGTTCTTCTCGCAATGCTGATAATCTCATATTCCAGTATAACAATCCCCATAATAACAAATTATAATTACTCCATGGATTATTTCCATCTTCAATCCATAGCATTTAACGCTTTATATACGCTTGATTCCAGTGGGGATTTAAGTGTAATCGTTTATAATGGGGATTGGAGTTTATTGGTTAGTTATATTAAACCCCTTATCCCACAGGGATTGAACTTCAATTTACTAGTATATGATGATAATCATAATTTGATATTCTCATACATTTCTAATTCTAAGAGTTTCAATTTTATGGTCAATGCGCCATTTATTTTGAAGTTTAGGGGGGTGACTAGGATAATTGTCTTGCAAGTTTGGATGTAGAGGACAGATTCTAATATTGTTTGCAGTATTATATGTTGCATTAATTTATCAATTGGTTTATTTTACCCCATACTATGAAATAGGTGTAGATGTTTCATCTAATTATATTCAAGCTTTAAATTTGATGTTCAAAAGGTCAATATGCGATGCATTAGTATTTCATGTTGATGGTGGAGAATTCATTAAGCGTCTAAACCTAAATTTACATGACATTATGGATTTTTACCCATTAATTGTTGAGTTGTCATCATATAATGTCATCTTAAAGGATGGGTATGTAGGGGCTTCAGCCACCTTACAAGTATATGATTTCAAGTATAGATGTAAATATACATTTAGCTACAATTGCTCTCTCGGCTTTAAAATAATGAACATTACACTTTCAAACTCATATGTTCCAACATTCAATGATGTTAAAATGGTTGTTGAGGTTTTTGG
>NZ_JANGFQ010000095.1:0-6139 GCF_024707025.1 Candidatus Culexarchaeum yellowstonense | reverse complement strand
GAAATTGCAGAAACATTGACCAAGGAGGTTAAATTCATAAAGAACGTGCATATACAAATGCCTGAAGTAAAGGGGTTTGCAACCGACAAAACAGTCATACCAACATTTTTCGGTGAAAAAGCAATTGTGTTGAGGAAATCTGCATTTAAATCCATAATTGAAGGTGTTTTAAAGAGTTTAGGGTCTGCATCGCAGTTGGTATTATATGTTATTGGTAGGGAAATGGGGGAGCAATACTTTGAGAGGCATGTGAAGATTATGGGGGATGTGGATAAGAGGAGTCTTGCAATAATTGCTGAACAATTATTCCAAGCCGTGGGGTTCGGAATACCTGTAAATGTGAAGATGGATTTGGAGGGGGGAGAAATTGAATACATTATTTATGATTGTTTGGAGTGTGGGATTAATTTGGAGTCTGGTAGGAGGGTTAAATCATCACTAATCAGAGGAATAATCGAGGGATACTACAGCAAATTATTGGGGAGAGAAGTGGAATGCAAAGAAGAAGAATGCATAGCACTGGGGAGTGATAAATGTAGGATGAAGATAAGGGCTATTTAAGTGGCTTTTCACTTCTTTATGTAGTCCATTAGTGTTTTCGTTGTTTTTTGGCTTAGGATTCTCTCCACATTCACCCCTAGGGCTTCAAGTATTCTTGATGTTGCTGGTATAACTTGGTTTGAAATGTAGTATTCTATGTCCAGCTCATTTTTTGATGCCAGTTGGTATGGTTTTGCCTTCTCATACAGTTTCCCAGCGCCAAGGGTTATTACGTATCCCACTTTGTCTCCTAGGGTTAATGTGTACCCCTTCTCCATTAGCATTTTTGCTGCTTGTACATGTGGAGCTTTAACTTCATATTCCTCCAAGCTCTTTGTTAGCGTCTTCCATATTATGTACTCCTTTAATGGCTTCTCCCCCCTCCTCATTGCATTAATGTATTCCCTTATGTATTCTATGGCTTTCCCCGTCCCTCCCCCACGCATTATTATTTCTAGGACTCCCTCTTGAGCTTTTTTGGCGACTTCAGCCCAATCCCCCCTAACAACTTCTAATCCAACGAAGTCTAGCTTACCATTCTCTAATAATCCGCAGTATCTCTTCTTGGCTTCTGTGAATAGTACTCTCACGTATACCTTGTCTATTCTTGCTTCGAATCCAAGTTCCCCCTCCACCCTCTTTACGAGCTTCTCCACCTTTTCAGGTTCATATTTCACGAATATGCTGTCTGTGTCTCCATAGATCACCTTCAAGTTCAATTCCTCAGCCATTTTTAGTGCGCTGGATATTAGGTTTCTACCCCAAGCTGTTACTGCTTCTGCCACTTGTTTAATGTACCATCTGGCTCCAGTCCACCCAGCATATCCATACATGGCGTTGGATATCACTTTTATGGCTTTCTGTCTTGCATCCAACACTTTGTATAGTGGGTTTTCCGGTGTAATCTTCTTCAACTTCTCCCTAATCATGCTTCTGGCTTCCATTAGTGATTTGAGTACGTCTCTATAGAAGCCTGGTGGCTCCCTCCTAAATCTATGTCCAACTTCAGGTGCAATGTATACTCCACATTCAGGTTCAGGTTCTTCTGGTGGTATGTATGTGTCTGGGGATACATTGTATTTCAGCATTATGCTTGGATACATGCTTCTAAAATCTATTACGGCTACGTTTTCATGTAAGCCTGGTTTTGGCTGTAGGACTATGGCTCCAGCATATGGTTGGTATGGTATTTCCCTCCTCTTTGGGACAAGCTCCCCAATTTCATGTGCTTTCCTTATGAGGAACCATTCCACCCTAAATCCCACAGCTGCTGTTCCAACGAAGTCCAGTGGTAATCCAACTAGCTGGGATAATTGTATTGCGAAGTCTGATATGGCTTTATAAATTCCCATAACTCTCCTAGCATTCTTCATGGAATACTCCAATAGCTTCCCCCTCCTCGATGGATCTTTCCAGTAATCTTGAACTTCATATTCCTCTATGATTTCAGAGGCATCCATAACCCCAAGGTATTCAGCTATATTTTCTAGGCTTTTCACCTTCACCTCTTGGAATTCTTCTGCATAATCGAACAGGTCTAAGTTTATTCTCCCAGTTATGGATATGTGGCCATATAGGCTTGTATGGGGCTCCCCCCTCTGCCTATCTATGGATAACTTCACCCTATTCCTCTTAGCTCTCTCAGTTAGGTATGGTATTATCTTGGCATTGGAGCCATAGCTGACTATTATGTCTGGGTCGTATTCATCCACATACCTTATGAAACCCATTATGATTTCAGCGTCCGAAGGTTTTTCATCCCCCCTTGCTATGAAGTTCTTCTCAACCCCCTCACCATTTACCGTTGAGATTATGATTATTGGGTCTCTTTCAGGCTTGGGTGAGCCTGCTTCCCCCATACATGTAATCCATAATGCAAGTACTTTGAGGTTTGGTGTTGACTCTTCCTCCACAGGTTTTGGGGGTGCTGTGGCTATGTATACTTCATCCACCTTCACCCCACCATACCCTTCAGCCTTCTCACAATCCACTTCAATCCAGCTGCATGGCTTAATCCCCATATCTATTAGGTATCTAAGTGTGAATCTAATGTCATCCCCATAAACCTCTGTTACTCCACGTATCTTCTTCACTTCTCTCGCTACTCCCTCCACTTCATCTGGGTCTTGACATATGATCTTTAAAGCTTTAACTGGTTTCCCAAATATCTTCATGTCTTGTGGAATGCAATTCAATACCCCCTTAACCTTCAATTTCAAAATTTCCCTTGAAGTCTCCGCTAGGGATTCCTCCACTACTGTTGCATGGAAGTATGGTTTAAAGTTTCTATCTATCACCAGAACCCTCTTTCCATCTTCCCTTATCCCCCACATCCATATTTCTGGGGTTTCAGCTTCCTCATAATTTAAGTCTAGTAGCCAAAACTTTACTTTCAATTTGCATCAAATAAGATTTTAACTCCCCTTCCCTAAAATCTTTCTATTCACGTAATCTTGGTATGCGCCAACCTTCAATAGGTATTTACCGTAGTTTACTAGTTTCATCATTACGTTTGCAGCTCTCTCAGGGGATGGGTATGCTGGCACTCCATACTTATCGAATTTCATTCTCACCAGTTTTGCCATTTCAGCTTCCCCAACATCGCATACCACCACAGGCTTCCTCAACCCCCTTATAACTTCCATCATCTTATCTTCATATCCAGCTTCCAATGTGGGTATGTGGTGTAGTGGGAATATTACTATCCCATCAAATTCATCAGCTTGCCCCACTATCTCCAAAGTTTTAATGAACATTTCCGTTGTAGCTACACCTGTTAAGTCTATTGGGTTTTCTATGGCTGCAAATTCCGGTATAACTTTATCCTCCTTCAACTTCCTCAACTTCCTTAATGTTTCCTCCCTTGGCTTCTCCACCTTTCCACCTAAGCTTTCTATGGTGTCTGAGGCTATAACCCCCATTCCACCTCCATCGGTCACTATGGCTATCCTCTCCCCCCTTGCTGGTATTTGATGTACAAATGCTTTAGCTAGATCCATCAATTCCTCCATGGTTTCAGCCATTATGACTCCAGATTGTTTTAGAGCTGCAGTGAATACTTGATGTGAACCGGCTAAGGCACCTGTATGTGAAGCTGCAGCTCTAGCTCCAGCCGCCGTCCTCCCAACCTTCAATACTATTATTGGTTTGATTTTAGTGGTTTCCTTGGCCACTTCATAGAATTCCCTCCCCCTCTTTACACTTTCAAGGTATAATAGTATTACATCAGTCTTATCATCCTTAGCCAAATACTTTATTAAGTCAACTTCATCCACATCACACCTATTACCGTGACTTATGAATTTACTTATTCCAAGCCCGCTTCCAGCCATGTAATCCAGTATTGCAGCTCCAAAAGCTCCACTTTGAGTTATGAATGCTATCCTCCCAGGTTTAGGTCTAGGTGTGGCAAGTATTGGTGCCCCCTCAAGGATCTTTGATACCTCGAGGAAGATTGTGTCCACACCACTATATGCATCGTAAACCCCAACACAGTTAGGCCCTATAACCCTAATATTGTTTTTTCGAGCTATCTCCACAACTTCCTCTTCCAGCTTCGTATTCCCAACCTCGCTGAATCCACTACTTATTATTATTGCACCCTTAACCTTCGCTTCACCACACTCCTCCAAAACCTTTGGAACTATTGCTGCTGGAACTGAGATTACAGCTAAATCCACAAGCCCCTCCAATTCCAATACACTCTTATAACATTGAACTCCAAGTATTCTCTTGGCATTTGGATTTACTGGGTATACCTCCCCCTTAAAGCTCCCTGAAATCATGTTTTCCAAGAAGTTTCTAAGTATTACATGTCCAGGTCTCCCACTCTCCCTAGATGCTCCTATTATTGCAACCCCCTTCGGGTTGAAGAAGAAGTCCAGCATTGAATCCCCCATTAAATCTATTTACCTCAAATTTAAGTTTTACCCCCTTCAATATGGGTTCCATAATGATAAAGGAATGGTAAAGGTTTTATATTCGTTTAATCTACATATTCTTAAGCATCAACCATAATGCAGTGGTATTGGAGGTGAGTAAACCATGTCTAAGGCTAAGAAGGCGGAGAAAGAGGCTGAGGCGGCTGGGGAGCCGGCTAAGAAGGAGGAGGCTGCTGCAAAGGAGGTTCAGAAGAAGCCTGCAAAGCCTATACAGGGCAACGTTATACTTGTGGGGAAGAAGCCAATAATGAACTATGTACTGGCATGCATAACCCAACTCAGTGGTGCAGGTAAAGAGGTTGAATTGAAGGCTAGGGGTAGAGCCATAAGTAGAGCAGTGGATGTAGTGGAAATATTGAGGAACAGATTCATAACAGACTTGAAGGTTAAGAGCATTGAGATTGGCACTGAAACCGTGACAGCCCAAGACGGCTCCCAAGTCAATGTGAGCGCCATATCAATAAAGATTTCCAGGTAAACCCAGCACGCCAAGGCAAACAACCCCACATATTTCTTTATACAAAAAGTTTTTCTATTACCACTACGCTACATTATTGTCTGTAGGCTGTTATCAATGAGTGTAGATTTAGGAAGCTATTTAAGCATGGTTGAGGGATTCCTATCCTACCTAGAAGACTTAGCTAAGGGATTACCTGAAGAGGATAGAAGGTGGATTGAAGATTACCATTCCAAGCTTTCAAAACTCTATGAAGAAGCTAAGGAAACTGGGGATCCAAGAGTTATCGGCGAATGCCTATCCATAATCAGGGAGATTGTGGATAAACTTGTTTATGGAAGTTTAGATTCAGAAGCTCCACCACTGGATTTGGCTTCAAGAATACTTGGAAACTTAGGGTACAATGTTAGATGGGTTAACAGTTCAGGGTTAAACCTACCATTCGATCTACTGGCAGTTAGGGGTGGTGGAGTATACTTGGTGAAAGTCCTATTCTCTGAAAGTGGGGATTCAAGTGGATTCCAGAATACATGGCCCAGCGACATTAGATTCTTCTGCGATAGACTTGGGGCTGAACCCCTCGTCATGCTCCTATGTAGAGGAGGTGGGGGATTCGATGCCCTCTTCATGGCTCCACTAATAAATGATGTAACATTCCATGAAGGTAGAACCGTGGATATTGCTGTATTAGAAGATAAATTTAATGCTTTCCTAAAATCCCTAGAAGCTGGAAGCATGGTTAAGCCTCAACAATAACAATCACTAATTTTTTAAATTTAGACGCTGTAATTATTTTTCTAGATTATTTATGAGTAGTGATGATGAGATTTCCGCCATATATCAAGTTTTAGGCAACCCAGTTAGGAGGAAGATCATTGAAGTTTTAGGCTCTCGGGGAGGTGCAAGTTTAAGAGAACTTATGGAATCCCTCAATGCAAGTTCTGGGAGCGTTTACTATAACATTGAACTCTTGGGAGACCTTGTAAAGAGGGATGTGGGTGGGAAATTCACTTTGACCGATAGGGGGTGGATGGCTTATAGGCTTCTCATGGATGGTAAGGAGAGGATTTCAGAATTAAAATACTATTCTAGGATCCCCATCCCCCTAAAAGTTAGATCCAAACTTTCCACAATCCTATTTCCAAGATGGCTACTCTTCTCACTCTATGAGGGGAAAATCTTAAGATTAATAATCCCCATA
>NZ_JANGFQ010000094.1:0-6198 GCF_024707025.1 Candidatus Culexarchaeum yellowstonense | reverse complement strand
GCTTGATCCAAACTCATCCTACCGAATGGTCTAACTATTATTGCAGATACATCCCTAATTAGATCGACATCTCTAACTTTAATTTTCACACCATCGTAATCTATGAATGCAATTAGATCGTTGAATTGGAAGGGCATCGCCTTATGCCCAGCATCTTCTATTGCTCTAATCAAATTGTATGAAGACCAGCTATTCGGATTTCTAGTTATTAAACCAATTAGTATGTCCCCCACCTCAATGAATATATTTAAAATTGAAACATTTATTTAGTGTTTGCGTGGGTTTATTATGGTTAGGGGGTTTAGGGATAGGGATTTCATTGAATCCATTGAGGGTTTAATATTCTGCGTTATAGGTAATGTTCATCCTAGGGGTAGGGTGATATCATACCTTAAGTATGTACCAAACTTTCAATCTCAAATTAGGGTTAAGTGGTCTAGGAGTGGTGTATCTTATGGTAGGATACTTCCACATTATAGTGCTATGGGTGTTAGGGAAACCATCAACTTCTTGAAGGCAAATTACCCTCAATACCTAATTTATGATGATAATAGATCCATGGAATTCACTGAAGTGCCAATTGATAGGGTGAAATTCCACTATAAACCTGAATTTAGGCTTAGGGAATTGATGATTTCACCTATGGATTCCTTGGAGGGTATGGTTAGAGATATTGTTTTAAGATTATCTAGTGAGTCCGGTGTGGATTTGGATTTCTTTGGGGTAACTGGCTCTATACTCTTAGGTATACATAACCCATCCTTTTCAGATATAGATCTTGTGGTTTACGGTTACTCCAATGCAATTAAAGTTAGGGATGCTTTGAAGAGGTTATATTCACTTGAAGATTCCAGTTTCTCTCTCCCGAAGGGTGAAGTTTTGGAGTCTTGGGCTAAGGATATAATTAAAATTCACCCATTAACTTTTGAAGAGGCATTGTTGCTGTATGGTAAGTATAAGTGGAATAGGGCTTTATATAGGGGTAGGCAGTTCTCAGTTCACCCAGTTAAGTTGGATGATGAGGTTAGGGGATGTTGGGAGTGTGAGAAGTATAGGTTTATGGGGATTACGACAATTAAAGCTAGAGTTGTTGATTCAAGGGATTCCATATTCATTCCAGCCACATATATCGTTGATGATGTGAAGGTTATTGATGGTGTTAAACCTGAAAAGCCAATATCTAGAGTTGTGAGTTATGAGGGTTTATATATGGATTTGGCTGATCCAGGTGATGAAATTGTTGTTAGGGGTAAATTGGAGGAGGTTTACAATTTGAATAGTGGTGAAAGTTATTGTCAAGTGACTGTGGGTTCATTTGAAGCTTCCGGTGGAGATTACATAAAGCCTATTAAATGGTTAAATGAACTTCTCCGCTAAAATCAAATCCTCAATTGTATTCACATTTAAGAATTCTATTTCAGGTTTCAATGAAACTTCATATACATCTACATATAGGGTTTTCATGGAATCCAATATTGAGCGAACGCTTCTCTCTCCATGTGAAATCTTGCTTTCCAAAACCTTTAGTAGTGGCGTTTTAATATACATTGATATTAGTGGTTCTATGAATCCATTAGGCCACTTTGGAATTACAGCTTCATACCCATAATCCAAGTATTTACACATCTTCTCATATACATGTGGTTTTATGAATGGAGTATCTGATGGTGATATGGCTATCTTCCCGTTACTTGCAATTGAGGTGCCAGCATATATGGCTGCAAGCAAACCCTCCATGTTTGGTGAATCGTAAGCGTATTTGAAATTACCATTCCTCAGAATTTCACAATTGGATTCAAGTAGCTCTCTTTGCTCCTCCCCCTTTAAGACTATTACTACTTCATTAAATTCCCCCATGAGATTCCTCAATACATACTCAATTAAAGTTGAATTCTTCAATTTCAGTAATGGCTTATATACCCCCACCCTATTTCCAGCTCCACCAGCCAGTACTATTAGCGTTGCATTCATAAGTTCCACTTAATGTTTTCTAGACAGCTTACTTTACCTGTTTGAAGTGTGGTATGACTTCTGAGGCTATCATTTCCAATGCTGCCTTCTTATCTTTACCTATTGGTGAGCCGAATACTATTTGTGTAACCCCCCTCTTCAATAGTTCACTTATCTTCTCAACACATTTCTCCGGGGTTCCAGTTATTGAGAATTCATCTATCATCTCATTTGTCACTGCTGCTGAGGCATCTTTAAATCTCCCCTTGGATATGTAATCTCCAATTATCTTCGCTTTCTCTAAATCTATGTTGTGGCTCTTCAAAACCTCTTCACTTGCCCCTGCAACTATGAATGCCACAACTATCCTCACATTCTTCTGAGCCACATTTATATCCCTATCTATTGAGAAGCTTGTGCATGCCACCACATCTATCTTCCCAACCCTATCTCCAGCAGCTTTCCTTATGATATTCATGGCGTAATCGTAATCCTTTGGGTTTGAAGCATTTATGAGTATTCCATCACCAATAGTTGAAGCTAATGCTAGCATTTTAGGTCCCTGTGCACCTATATATATTGGTATTTCATGTGGTGGTTTGTAGCTTAAAGCTGCACCCCTACTCTTAATTATTTCGCCATCGAATTGCACCACCTCCCCCTTGAGTAGACGTCTAATAACCTCCACACTTTCCCTTACAGCTTTTAGTGGGGATTTCCATTCAATATTCATCTTCTCCAATGTTGCTTTATCTCCAGCTCCAATTCCTAGAATTGCCCTACCATTGGATACTTCATCTACGGATGCTATGGCTGAGGCTGTCCATATGGGGTTTACCACGTATGGATTTGTAACGCTTGGTCCAAGTGCAACTCTCTTGGTATTTAGAGCTATAGCTGTTAAGGTTACATATACATTCCTATTGTTATAGTGATCTGTTACCCATATAACATCATATCCAAGTTCATCGGCATATTTTGAAAGTGCAATTGTATCGGATGTTGGTATTGATGGTAGGAATTCCAATCCAAATTTCACATTAACCATAATGTTCACCATAACAATCCTAATAGAATTCTATTTAAAACATTTACTCTTGGAGATTGAATAGTTCTTTTCCAATTACATTGATTTCAAGTGTCATCTTGAAATTGTAAGCTGGTTTAATTCTCCTAGGTATGTTCCATCCAATAGGTATACTTCAGCATCTTCGAGATTTATGCTTCCAGATCTAAGTATTGGTCCAATGAAATCTTTTAGTGCTTCATCTCTTGCTATGGATATCTTGTTTACAGCTCTACCACCAAGGAATTCATTGAATGATGGCATTATTATTAGATTTTCAACCCTCGGTTGTGTGGAGTATTCCTCTGAAAGTATCCTTAAAGCTTCCTCTTCATCTTTAAATTTGATCTTATACCTCCTCAAGATGGCTTTTGCTAGGGTTATATTGTTGCATGGAGCTTTAACCCAAACTTGGCTTGTAACTCTATATCCAGTGTGATCTCTGAAGGTTATTACTGGGTGTACATGTCCTATCACTAGCGTTTTGCAATTTAGCATTCTTATGTCTGGCCATGCATGTCCATGGAATAAACCCACATCTCCAACTATAACCCCTTGCTGTGGTTCCAATTTAACTCCATTTGGGAGTAGTATGCTTATATCTCCATCATGATTTCCAGGTATAACCCTAACCTCCCCTACCATCCTTTTAACTTCCTCTAGGAATAATGGGACATCCCTCCATTCCTCGAGCATTATCTTCTCCACTGTGTGCTTTAGATCTCCAAGTATTATTAGGCTACTTGGATTTTCAGCGGCTAAAACCTCCTTAACCTTCCTAAGCATTTTCCCAGTTTGTGATGGTATGTGTATTCCATCTTCAGCCAGTGATGCCTCCCACCCCAAATGTAGATCAGATATCACCATGATTTTCTCATGGCTCTCCTCTATTATTAGAGCTGGGTAGGGGCTTACAGGCCTTATCAACCTAATCCTCCCAACTATTATTCAAAATCATAATGTAAATAATTATTTCAACACACTCTTTAATAATTCAATCCTCTTACAGTATGCGCATAATCCATCCTTTGATGGGAATCCACATTTCCTACATGGAATCACACTTTCCTCTTTTATTGCATTTTCCAATAGTGGTATTAGGTTTAGGAAGCTTCCGAGAACTTGATACTTCATGTTTGGCTTATCCTTGAATAGTTCATTTAAAATTTTCATGGTTTCCAATGTTTTAGCTCCCTTAGAGTATGGGCATTCCACTTCATTTACAGGTATTTTCGTGTAATAGCAGTATAGCATGTTTTCTTCTGCTGGGAATTTTATTAGTGGCCTTATCTTCTTTGGCATTCCAATCATTATTGGTGGTACTACTGGTTTCAGTTTTACCAGTTGATTCCATTGTCTCCCCATGAAGTTTTTAACAATGAATGTCATGTAGTCATCCATGTTGTGTCCTGTGGCAATTGTGTTTGCACCAATATTCATTGTAGCTTCATCCATTATGTGCCTCTTCACAGTTCCACATACTGAGCACATTCTCCCCTTGAATTTGGTTTTCTTGAAGTCGTCTATGCTTATCCCAATCTTCCTCTTAATGTCTATGATGTGTAATTCCACATCCAATTGCTTCGCCAATTCTTCAACCTTCTCTTGGCAGTGGTTTGAGTACCCCTCTATCCCTAGGTTTATGTGTATTGCTTTAACTTCCAGTTTTGGGTATGCATTCCTTAATGCATGTAATAATGCCGCGCTATCTTTACCACCTGAAACTGCCACTGCAACTATGTCTCCACTTCTTATCATGTGGTATTCTTCAATGGTCTTCTTAAGTTTATTAACATAGAACTTCTTAAAGCATTCCATGCATAGATTCATTTTAGCGTATGGTATTCTGGCAACGGCTTCGTTGGATTTGCATCTACTACATATCACCATTATTTTCAGCCTCTACAAATCCCTTTGAATATTTACTCCCATGTATCCATTTGGGATTAGGCTTGTGGCAAGCATAACTTCATTTATATCTTGATGTTCCCTCCAAAGCCTACTCCTCCTAGCCTCATCATTCATCCAAAACTTCTCTATCTTCTCAGCTATTGGCGTATACTGTAATAGGAGTTTCACAATTGATTTCAGATCTTCAATTCCACTTAGCTTTTCATCCATTTCAATCATTTTTGATAGTTTCATGAGGCTTTTTAAACCTATGGATAAGCCGAATTCCCTAAATGCGAGTCTCTGCCATGATGGTAGATTTATGAATCCAACCCCTCCATAGATTTCTAGGCTTAGGTATGCTGATCTCAAAACCCTTGTGAGCAACTCAGTTTCATTCCAATACCCCAGATGTATTAGTTCAGCGATCCTATATGCTGTGGATAGTAGTTCACCTATTCCCAATGGGTCTTCAGTTGCCCAATCAGCTTCCCCACCAATCATACCATAAATATCTTTAATCTCCTGTTCAAGGCTTCCCTGAAATTCACCCTTCATTGTGGCTTGAATTTCATTGTATGTTATATATCCATCCAATGGGTCATGTTGACCCATGGATTCAACTAGTGGGCGTGTTAAGTCTATGCTCATCTTCCAATACATCCTCCTCCTACCATCTGGTAGGGTGTATGTGAATGCCCAATGAACCTTCTTTGCAAGTTCATAAGCCCACCTCCTAAACCTCCCATCACCAGTTACAATGCTAACTTTATTCAATGCATGCATCCACTTGGTTAAGTAATGATAGTATTGTCCATCCCTATCCCACTCCAAATTCCAATCTAGAGGTTCATCAGGCCTCCTCTCAGGAAGCTTCTTACCAATCCTCAATCCACCAATTGTTGGATGCTCCTTAGCTTCATCATCACTTAAACCACTTATCCATCCACTCCTCCCATCATCACCACGATGCCTACCAAGAACATTATGAACTTGATCCACAAGCTTCAAAGCTAAATCAAGCCATCCACCATCCCCACTAAAAGTGTAGAGTGCAAGGAAATTGCATACTGCAAAGGAATCAGTCCACAAATACCTCCTTGGAGGTAGATTTGAAGTTAACCCAGTTCTCTCAGCAAATTTAAGCATCAAATCCCCAGCAATATGAACTCCACTATCCATAAACATGCCCAACATAAATTCGAAGAAAGTACGCTTAAACTTTATTGCAAAAAAGAAAATTGTAGTTGTGGTTTTGTTCGATTAATATTCACTGCCTAGTAGAATGCTAT
>NZ_JANGFQ010000093.1:0-6217 GCF_024707025.1 Candidatus Culexarchaeum yellowstonense | reverse complement strand
AAGATTGAGATGTAGGAAAATATACTTTAGACGCGAAGTTATGGGAGGAGTCCCTTGGAGGAAGGAGAAGACTTAAAGCAAATGGAATAATTCAAGCTTCCCAGCATCCTGAAAACAACATAAATAATTTGTTTTAATAATAATTCAGTTTATATTGTAGGCGGGGGTTGCCGAGCCAGGTCAAAGGCGCGAGGCTCAGAAGTTAACTGGGAAACCTCGTGGCGTAGGCCTTCGTGGGTTCAAATCCCACCCCCCGCATTAATCCATCGCTAAGTATATATTACTTGACTGTAAGGCTTAAGTTAAAAAACCCCTTTAAGACACTTTATAAGAGCATTTCTCTCTTTTCTCAACTTCTCTTATGAATGCTATCAACTCTTTCTCAATGCTTGGCTCTAATGGTTCAGGCTGATGCTTTGATAATATCTCCTTAGCTCTTTCACGGGCAACTTGCCTCAAGTCTTTAGAGCCACATTTCTCCCATAAATCTCTCGTTTGCCTATTTAGAATTGTGGGAATGAAATGCTCAGTCTTTAAGTGCTTTAAAGTATGTTTCTTTGTGAGGAAGTGTCCTCCTGGACCCACCTCCTCAATTACATCCACAGCCAAAGTCTCATCATTAACCTCTATTCCACGAAGAGCTCGTAATACCATGCCACATAATTCGTTGTCTATAACTGCTTGCTCATAACTAGCAGTTAATGTGGATTCAAGGGCGCCTGCCGCTACATAAATAAAGTTTATACCTGCCATTGCTGCCATCATCAGCGTAACTGCCTTCTCAATACCTGCTTGTATATCGGGAATTTTAGACTCAGTTCCTCCACCAGTCCCTCTTGATGGTAGATTGTAGAAGCGGGCAAGCTGAGCTGTTGCCACATTGATTAAAGCTGCTTCAACAGCACCATACGCTATATTTCCAGTTTTCATATCCATTATCGTCGATACAGTTCCATAAAGTACTGGGGCGCCTGGGTTAGTTAATTCTGCTATAACTATTCCACTTAAAACTTCAGCGTTTTGTTGAACTAGAAGTCCTGCTAATGTGACTGGTGCAGTGGCGCCTGCTTGACACTCAGGCGCTATTATGACTGGCTGCTTATATCTAGCGTAAACCATGAGTCCCTCCGTTAATTCTTTGGAGTGTTGCAGTGGGCTTACTGGGTTATGGAAGCCAAGTAGCATTGGCCGCTTAATAAGCTCTTCCTCCCCTCCTGCAATTATCGAAGCCATTTTAATTGTGTCCATTGCAACTGTTTGACCATAAGTATATCCGTCAATGGTTTTCGTCGTATTCTTAAATCCGGCGTACATTTCATATACGTGAGCAATTGATTCAGGTATGTCTCGAGCCTTCACAGTTATTGAGGCATGATGTATATTTTCTAGTGCATCTGCAAGTTTGAAGAAACGTTCTAGATCTGTATATGTTGAAGCACGTCTCTCGCCGGTTTCCAAATCTAAAACGAAGAGAGAAGTCCCCTCCATTGAAAAATGGACTCGATAACCCCCAATATTTAATTTATACCTTTTGCCTCTACCATATAGAGTAACATGGCTTGGAGCTTTCTTTAAGGATTCATTAACCAAATACTCCGGTATATGAGCTACCCCCTTTCTCTCATTAATGATGGCACCTGCATCCTTAAGCAGTTTTAAAGCATTTTGCTCCAAAACCTTAACACCAACCTTCTCCAACACTTCCATGGTGGCCATATGAACCTCATAAAGCTCATAATGACTTAATACTTCTATTCTATTACCTAAAATTTGCATATTCATCAATAAACTACTATTCAAAGATTCCTTAATAAGTTTTAGCAATTTGTACAGTTTCTATAACATCTCTTCCACGTTCATTAATGGTAATATCGATCCGAAATTTTACACTATGGGCAACGCATTTAACTATTTTTCTCCAAATTAGTAATGCCGTTTATTTATACTTCAAAATATAAATGATTAAAAGTCAAAGTCGAAATGTATATATTGACAAACTTTTAAATAGTTAAAATGGAGACGTTAAAATGAGTCAAAAAGAGAGAATATTTTTAAGAGAAGCAACCGGTCTGGTGAGGGAGGCTAATTGGGCTGATATATTAATTTTTGCTGCGCTTAACATGAGTGTTGGTTTGAGTGCATGGTGGCTATTCCTCTGGGGTCCATATATAGCGCCTGGCGGGAACCTATACATCGGCGTTCTCATAACCTTCGTAATGATGATATTTGGAGGTCTTTCATGGGCATTCTTAGCTACCATAGTGCCGAGAAGTGGTGGTGAATATGTTTTTAACAGTAGGATTTTGCATCCAATTCTCGGATTAATATCTAGTTGGGGATGGATGGTAGCAAACTTTGCATGGATGGGAACTCTAACAGCATATATATTTGACCCAGGATTAACAACAACCTTCCACCTTGTTGGGTTAAGTGGAGCAGCGGAATTTGTTAAATCACCAGTTGGGTTAATAGTTTGTGGAATAATAGTCATGATAATTACTGTGATAGTATCGATTTTAGGGCTTAAGGCGTTTAGGATATTTCAAACAATTTGCTTTGTTATAGGGGTTATAATGTTTTTGGCTATATGGGCTCTGTTTTTAACATCCTCAAAGACCGATTTTATAAATGCATGGAACAATGTAGCCGCTATCTACGGATCAGCCGATTACCATACACTAATGAAAGAGACATCTCAATATTTAGAGACAACTTACGGCATTAAAGCGCCAGTTTATCAATCATGGAACGTCATGGATGCGTTGCCATTGCTTCCAGTAGCGGGATGGGGGTTAATTTACCCATATTTAGCGACATACATAGCTGGTGAAACTAAGAGGGTTGAGAGATCCATGTTGATAGGTATACTTGGATCGCTGGTGTTTTGCGCTGTAGCATGGTGGATAACCACAGCTTTACTTGAAAAAGTAGTTGGATACGATTTCCTCGTAGCCACATCATATGCCTATGGCGATGGATTAGAATGCTATGCTTTCCCATTTTCACCATCTTATTTTGGCTTTGCAATGATAATGGCGCCAACGTGGCTTAAATGGCTCATAGGGATAGGTTTCACTGCATGGGTTTTCTACTATGATCTATATTCAGTTTTCCCCGGAGCTAGGATACTGCTTGCATGGTCCTTTGATAGATTAGCCCCTGCAGCTCTAGGGGATGTTAGTGAAAGATTTCATACGCCAGTTAAGGCATCGATCTTCGTTGGAGTTTTGGGAATTATAGCCATCATATGGTATGCTCTAGCACCAGCATATTTAGCCAGCTACATAGCCATGATTCCACAGATCACTACATGTTTCATGATGACATCCATAGCAGCCATGATTGTGCCATTCAGGAAGAAGATGAGGAATGTGTATGAGGCATCGCCAGTCTCAAAATATAAGATAGGGCCTATTCCACTAATAACCATAAGTGGAATCATATACTTCATATTGCTCGCCACACTCCTCTACTACTTCATAGTAAATCCACTTTATGGAGGCTGGAACGTACCATCACTAATAGTTGCCGCTATAGCATACATAACTTGTGTTATATACTACTTTGCCATCAAGTATTATAGGAAGAAGAAAGAGGGCATAGACATAAGTTTAGCATTTAAAGAGATCCCTCCAGAGTAAAATGTCATATAAATTTTATTTTTTATATTTTGGTGATTTAAAATGGAAGTAAGGATATTCTTTGTAGCTGATGTTCATGGAAGCGAAATTTGCTTCAGAAAATTCTTAAATGCCATTAAAATTTATAAAGTGGATGTAGCAATTTTGGGCGGCGATCTCACAGGTAAACTCGTGATCCCCATAGTTAAGATGGGAGGGGGACGTTATGAAGCAGATTTCGCCAATAGGAGGTGGATTGTTAAGGAGGGGGAGGAATTAAACAAGTTGTTAGGGATGATACGTAATAGTGGTTTCTATCCAAGGATCATGAGTGAAGATGAATACCATAAAGTAAGATCCGATAATACACTTATCAAGAAAATCTTCGATGAAGCTGCAGCTGAAGTTATGAGGAGTTGGGTTAGAATGGCTGAGGAGAGGCTTAAAAACATAGGGGTTGAGTGTTACATTATGCCTGGAAACGATGATAGCAGAATAATTGATGAGATACTGAAGGAGTCTAAATTCATAGTGAATCCTGATGAGAAAGTCTTGGAAATAAAGGGGGGATTTGAAATGCTTAGCATGGGAGCCTCCAATCCCACTCCATGGAAAACCCCAAGGGAATATACGGAGGAGGAATTAGAGAGGAAGCTTACGTCCCTCTTAAATCATGTCAAGAACCCGGAATCAGCAATATTTAATATTCATGTTCCACCATACGAAACATTGCTGGATATGGCACCATTACTAGATGATGAACTTAGAGTTGTTACGAAGGGGGGTAGAATAGTATTTGTCCACGTTGGAAGTAAATCCGTGAGGCATATAATTGAAAGGAGTCAACCCCTCATAGGCCTCCATGGACATATACATGAATCAAAGGGCGTTGAGAAAATTGGTAGAACAATTTGCTTCAACCCAGGAAGCGAGTATGGTGAAGGATTCCTACGTGGAGTTCTCATAAATCTGGAGAAAGGAAAGGTTAAAAATTATCTATTTACGTATGGTTAATTTGTGTTAAAGAAAGTGAATACCATGAAATTTAAAATTTATGAAGACTATGATGGAACCATTTATGAAGTAGATCTCCCACTTTCCTCCAACATCGATATAAAACAAGTATCTGAAGAACTGGAGATGCCGAACTACATTGAAATTGACAATTTTGCTGTTAAAAGAGCTCTCTTGACAATTTGGGCAGCCGTTAACGCTCAAAGAATAAACTTCTCCGAAGAAGTTAAGAAGAAGTTGAGGGGGCCATTAACCCCCCTCCTATTTGGAGGGATGACTGTGAAAATACACTGCCCATCAGCAAATAAGCCCAATGGACCACTAAATAGACATGTAAAAGATGTCGATTTTGTAATTCAAAAACATGAAGGATCCTTATTCGTAAAGCTTATGCTGGAACTAAACAAACTCTTCGGATCCTGCTATCTATACTTCATAACTCAAGGTGAAAGATGGTTTAACCTCTTAAGAGGAGGGAAGAGATATAGGGTAAGAGGCTTAAGTGATATAACAAACGACGGTATTCCACAAGTAGGGGTCACAGACATCTTCTGCGATGAACTCCCATTCAGACATACCATTAAAATCGATGAAAAACAATTTAAAAGAGCAAAGGAAAACCTTTACACTATTGGATTGGAAAACCTTTTACTCTCAAAATGTCAATTCATATTTAGCCTCCCAAAAGACAGAGAAATAGAATTGAGGGAAACACAACAAGAATTTAGGATACTACCCTACAAATATTTAAAGAATGAAATAGCTGTTGGTATGGAATTTAAGGATATGAAAGATGTTGCTGCAATTCTATTGGACCATGAAATTGGAGAAGGCCCTGAACAAATAAGTATAGACAACATAAAAAGGATTCTTGGAGGCGATAAGAAATTCACATTAACATTCCGTTTAAACCTCCAAAACCTCATCGACCGAATAAACATTCTTGAAAAAGAAGGATTAAGCACTTCTGATGCAAATAAAATAATTGATAGAGTCAATCAGATACTTGAAAAAATACCTACAATTGACAAAAAATGGGAGAAACCTTGGTGGAACGTAGATGTAGAAACCCCTAAAATCAGGCAATGACAAATACACCATTATTACATGAATTAAACGATGATATTTAATATTAAATGATGGTTAAAGTATTTATGGTGATGGGAATTTATGGGAATTCTAAGGACTGGTGTGGCGTTTAGAAAAGAAACTTTAGAAATGCTTAATGAGTACATGAATAAGACGGGGATGAAGAATAGATCTAGAATAATTGATGAAGCATTGAGATTATACCTCTCAGATAGGGGAGTCATGATGGAGGAAGGGGTGTTTGGAGGGGTAATAGCAGTATACTTTGAGCATGAAGCAGAGCAATATTTAACAGAGTTGCAGCATGAATTCTTAGATATAATTGTATCGAACACGCATGTACATCTGGATGTGGAGAACTGTATGGAAGCAATACTTGTAAAGGGGGATATACGTAAAATAAAGGAGTTTATGTTGAAAATAGAGGGGGTTAAAGGGTTAAAAGCTATGAGGAGTAGCTTTTTCAAAATAATGTGATAAATTGAAGGTTAGGG
>NZ_JANGFQ010000092.1:0-6226 GCF_024707025.1 Candidatus Culexarchaeum yellowstonense | reverse complement strand
GTTAAAGCTTTGCGGGGAAAGTATGATGACCCCTCACTTACCTATGATTCTGTGGAGGAAAAGGCTGATGAGCTTTTAATGAAGGAAGTTAAAAGATAGAATTTAAGCTTAGAAAAGATAGAATTATAGAGTTGCTGGTAAGTCGTTATTTATTATCCGTTATCATTCGATTATGTATTTAAGGGGCTGGATTAAAATGGGATTTGATTATCGAACATTGTTAGAGGGAAGGGTATGAAAACTGAATAGGCTTCCACAAATGTTGAGTTTAGATATGTGGAGAGGACTGTTAAGCTTAAGCATCTTGTGGATACTAGTGCTAGTAAAAGCGTAATTTCTAGGAGACTGTTTGAGAGGCTTGGGAGCTTTATACCTTAAGTGAGCCTTATGAGTTGAAGACTGCAGATAAGGGAGGCAAGCTGAGGATTCCAGGGCAGTGTTTAGTTGAGGTTATATTTCAAGGGGTTAAGGTTCCCGGTAGAGTTCTATTTGAAGTTGCAACAATTTGAGGAGATGATTTGGATTTGATTATTGATAGACTGGAGATAGATTCTTGGGGCGTAATATTCACTTCGGAAGGCCCAAAGCCGAGGAAGGTCCCAATAGAGTTTGAGATAATCTGAAGCGGAAGAATATTTAGGGTTAAGAGGAGATTATAAAATTTTATGACTTCTCGTTTATTGAATTTCTACTGAATAAAACTGTTTCCTTAGGTTTCTTATATTTTAGCTCTCTTTTACGTAGGTATTCGAATAAGCACATGGTGATGATAATTACGATTATCGTGTAGGACATTGCGATAGTTGCATCCCATACTTTAATTTGGTAGAGCATGGCACCTACATTTGCAAATGCATGGAAGAGTACTGCCCAAATATAGCCTACTAGAAGCCCTCCTCTCCCATTCATGAATCTTATTACCGCTATTGCCGTCATGACTCCATGAATGAATACAGCTATTATCCTTTCGCCTATGAAACCTCCGAAGTAGTAGAAAGGGTATTCAGCGTATTCTGGCATCATGGAAATCCTCCATGCCAAATACCATATCTCCCCAATGCCGAAGCCCATGCCAAATGCCATCCCCATCCAGAGGGCAGATGATTTATTGACAATATTTCTCACTCTTCTTGCTATTAGGGGTGAAAGTTTTATTGCCTCCTCGCTAATGGGTGGGAGGAAGTGGATTAGTAGGAGGAACCACCATGGTGAAGTTATATCCAATATGGGAGGAACTTTTAGGAGGGATGTGAGGGTTTCATACATTGGTTTTTTGATGTAGAGATTTACGATTGCACTGAGGGGGAGATTCATTAACATTAAGGCGAAGTATATCCATTTACTTCCTGAAAGCCAGTAGACTAATCCTCCCCACAATAACATTGAAATAACGGTTGCTATAAGGGCAGCAATGTAGATTCCATGAACCCCCTCACTTTCCTTAGCGAGAAACCATAATCCAGCTATCTTCGCTTCACTATCAAAAACGACTTTTATATCGAGTTTTGTTTTGGCAAATTTACAAGTGACATAAATCGCTCTATATCCCCCCTCCTCAGCTATTCTTGTCCCAACTATCTCCTTCAATTCCCCAACATTACTGATCAACTGATTCCATACAGTTTCAAGTTTTTGTGGAGGCAAGACTTTAGCCATCTCCACGTTGAACAATTTCACCACATCTTCAAATCTCCCTTCCTTAAGTAGATTGATGAAAGTTATGGCTAAATCTTCCAAGCTGAACGTAGCGTATAAGGGGATAGACATTTGAATATTTTGGAAAGAAAAATGTGGAAGCAAGGTCATAAAAGTTAAGACTATAGGAAGAATTCTCATAACAATTTCCCTCTTATACGGCTATGGAAATCAGCTATGAACTGCTCTTCATTATCAGGCGTGATGCCATACAATCCACGATCAGTTTCGATGAGAATTATGCCCCTCGACATTGAAGTAGCACACATTTTAACTACACCCACATCGGCATATGGAACCCTAAACAAGGCAAGTCCAGGAAGTCTGAAACTCGACCAAAGCGATATCTCTAAATCCCGCTTCACAACCCTCTTAATTGAGGAGAGGGGGATCACATACTTGAGTATAAAACCACACTTAATTACAAGTTTCTCATCATTTAACTCATATCTCATGTAAGGTAAATTAGCTAAGACAATTATTTGAAAGAGCGCCACACCAAGAATTAAGAGGGAGGAGATTAGGAGTATAGTGTCCCCTATGGCCATATACAATTGTAGAGTGAAAAATCCTATGAACAGAAGGAGAATGGTAAGTAGGAAGAGGAATAACCAGCCATAAGATCTCCTAGCAACATAAACCTTCAAACCCAATTCAAACACACCATTTCAGATAACATTGTAAATAATCTTACAATTATTAACGCGTTATTGATTATTAAATTTCCGCTCGCAAAAAGTCAATTACACTCTCCAATGAAGGCAATAGGGGCAGCAAATTCAACATTTAGGGGGATATAGGTAAATAATATATGAAGAAATCATACCACTAGTTGAAGAGCGTTATTTGGTTGGTTCGTGGATTCCTTGAAGTGGTTTAGCGTTTTCTTTGCTGTTTCTGGAAGCTCATACTCCTCCATAACGTGCTCATTGATCCTATGCTTCTTGTGGTATTCTTTAATGCTTCGAGGATGGGTTTGAAGATTTCCTCTTTACTTAAAAGTCATCCTTTGGTTTTGGGAAGACTATTTTCACATTGTCATATTTTCGCTCAATTCAATTGAACATTCACTTCATTTCTTCAGCATTTTTACAGTCGATTATACATGAACCTCAAACCATATTCAATAGCATCACGACATTCTCAACTTTGAATACCCTTCAACTCTTAAGAATATATTCCAAAACTATCACCCTCATATAATATGCTTTCATAATTTTGGTTGGCTTGAGAGAAGATGCTGTCAGATGTAAATATACAGAATTAACAGGTTTTAATTCACTTTATTAAGCTTTTATATTTATCTTTTCCTTCCAGGGATGCATTTCGACTGATTCTGAAAGGTTTTTTAGTGTGTCTACACAATAGTATGTAGAGGAAGGCGTTTATGTAATATGTTTGAAAACTTAACTGTTCCCAAGAAACTTATAGATGAAGCTAGGAGGAAGGGTATTGACGTCGAAGACTTGCTTATAAATACTTTGGCTAAAATGCTTAACATGGAACCTAATGAAATTGCGGTAGCTAGACTTGAAGTAATATTGAGCCTCTTGAATGAGGCTGAAAAGTATTTGGCGGAGAAGAATCCAATTCAGGCAAGTGAGAAGCTCTATAAAGTTGCTGAGGAGTGTATAAAAGTTCTTGCGGAAAAGTATAATATAACTGAGTATCGTGAAGCTTTGGAGCATGCTAGGTGGCGTCTAGGCTTACTTGACAAAGCAGTTGTTACGCTCTCCAAGATGCTTAATGAGCCTATGATCATCTATGCATGGGATTCAGCATATTATCTTCACGTGCAAGGCTTCCATGAAGCTAAACTTGACGTTGAAGAAGTGGAGGTTAGATTGAGTAAGATAAAGTGGCTAGTAGATTACGTGAAAGAGAAGGTGAAGTAGGGATCGGATCCTAGATAAGCTCACTTCTGTAAACTTTTCAGGCATCATTCATTTGAATATTATGTTATCCATGTTGATATTATGAATTATTGGAAGCTTATAGAATCCATTATTCAAAACTTCTATCCATACGATTTTATCCTTCTATTTTAGGCCTAGCTTTCTGGAGCAGTCTTTGCATAGGTATGCTGCTTCTCCCCCTCCGAGGGATATTATGATTGGAGTTTCGTATTTGGATCGACATATTGGGCAGTATCCAAGTATTCTTCCACAAAGGGAGCATTCATGTAGGCTACTCCCCTTAACTTCAACTTTCAGTTTACGTCCCTTAATTACTTCTGGCTTATCTCTATAAGTTATTTTACTTAGAACTTCTCTGCAACAATCCTTCATTATTTGCCTCACAATGATTTCCCCATTCTTCAATTCCAATTCAACTTTATCTCCACGTCTAAATGGGAATGAATCATCCAATGCAATTTCGGGTGGAATATATATGTGATATGTCCTGCTTTTCCTACCTCCAGTTAAGACTATCTTTCCAACCCCCTTCAACATACTTCACCTCCAATTCTTGAAGGAAAATAAGGTTTCAATCATCTCCATGAAAATGAAATCTCTCCAATGCCATTACATTAAAATAAATTCATCCATCTCTGAATACTATGCATCAGCATTATTAATTTTTTACTACTAAATTGTTGCCGTGAAATTTTGAAGCTTGAATACGTATTGGAAATCATCAAAGGCTCAACCATCATGACCATACATCCCTATAAGTTTAAGTGAGTTATAAACAACTAATAATTGGCCACTTAATTGAAGTATGACTTCTGGGATTTAGGACTTCCCACATCCTCTATTGCTTTAATGAATCTTTCTAAGATGTTTTTAGCATATGGTTTAAGTTCTTCTGGTATATAGGGGTCTTCTAGACTATTTCTGATTCTCATTTCTACCCATTTGCAATCCCCCTTTCGTAATGCATACTCCAACTCCTTTTCAAGTGCTACGTAGTGTATTGTGTAGATTAGGGTTCTTGGAGCATCTATTAAGAGCCCTTTATAAATCTTCATCCCCCTCCTCTTCCACTCATTTATCTCGACAAGCTCATGGATTAAGAGATACTCATTTCCGAGAATATCATTCAAGGTGGTTGCGTCTCCTGTAAAAGTTTCAGTGGACATGTAATCTATGAAGTCTTGAGCTGATACGTCGCCTAAATGGTAGTTGAGGGATTCAAGTATCCTCTTAGCCATTTCAACTCTGCCCTCAATTTCAGCCAACATAAACTCACCTATAACATGGAATTACCAGTCTGTAAAGTTAAATATTTTAGCCATTTATATATCGTCTTTCAGCTTCAATATATGTAAGAATAGTTTTGTATGTAAAGCTCAATTTATGCTACGCATACCATTTTTATGAGAATTTTAATTGAACCCCTCTTCTAAACTTAACTCGCTTATTTCCACATCAACCTCTCCCTTCTCCCTAACCATTTGAATACTTCCTCTACACTTGAAGTCCTTTAACATTTTCAAGTTAGATAGAAAGGTTATAAGTATGTTATGTGCAGTAATGAATGTAGGGTATATGTTGAATGGTGTTATTTGTGTCTAGTGAACTTAAGAGACAGTTCATGGAACTCCTTGAAAGGGATGTGGAATTTAGGTATGCTGTGGCAGGTTACCTTGGGCTATCTGAGATCATTAAGAGGCTTGATGAACATGACCGCAAGTTCAATGAAATTCTTGCCGAAATTAAGGCTCTTCGAGAAGACCAGAAAAGATTATGGGAGAATCAAAATAAGCTTTGGGAAAACCAGAATAGACTCTGGGAGGAAATCAAAGCATTAAGAGAAGGTCAAAGTAGGCTTTGGGAGGAGGTTAAGAGTCTAAGGGAGGGACAGAATAAATTGTGGGGTGAAGTGAGGGGTCTTAGGGAAGTTTACGTTAGATTAGAGGGTAGGGTGACTGGTCTTGAGAAAGCTGTATCTACGCTGGCTAGAACTATTGGTGTAACCCTCAACGATTTTGTAGCATCTTTCGTTGAAGAAATGCTTAGATTAAGCGGTATCCCAGAAGAGAAGATTAATGTTTCAGCAAATGTGAGGATAGCTTATGGCGAAACAATTCGAGAAGTCGACATCTTTAACTCCGACCCCGTAGTTGTAGGTCAAGTAACCACATATATTTCAAGTATTGAAGAGGCGAAGAACGAGTTAAACAAGCTCCTCGAAGACGTAAGATTTGTGGAGAAGATAACTGGAAGGAAAGTCTTTATGGCAATCCTCGCCATTGAAAACACTCCAGAAGAAGTGGCAAAGTTCCTAGAAACTGAATGTGAGAAACTCAACGTGAAATTCATATCTGGAAGACTCATCCCAAAAATCCCCACATACTAAATGATGTAATAAAATTAATAGGAGTATACTGACTTTTATTCAATGAAGAGGTAGAGGTATGAGGATAAGGTATACTTATCATAGAATTTTCAGATGAGAAGATAGATTATGCTGAGGAAATGGGGCCAATAATAGTGCATTTCACGGAAGATGGGAAGCCTGTAATGCTTGAAATTCTCGATGCAAGCGAGTTTATAGCGGGGATAAGTAAAATTGCAATGAGAGCTAA
>NZ_JANGFQ010000091.1:0-6278 GCF_024707025.1 Candidatus Culexarchaeum yellowstonense | reverse complement strand
TTCATTTATCAATATACAAATTCAACTAGGAATAATTAAAAATGAGGTCAAAGTGTATTTATGCGATTCACGATTTAATATGAGAATGAGCTTACCATGGAAACTAAGCGCAGGTTAAATGTAAAGTTAGAGCTTGATATAGGTTGTGGTGAAAAGAAAAGACCTGGAATGATAGGCCTAGATATCAAAAGAACTGCAAATGTCGATATTATAGGCGATGCGAGGTACTTACCTTTTAAGGATTCATGTTTTGATAAAATTTATTCAAGTCATATGATTGAGCATATCAGCCACCGCGAGATTAAAAAACCCTTAAAGATTGGATTAGAACGCTCAAGGATAATGGTGTTTTAGAAATTCGCTGTCCCGACTTCCGTGCAAGTTGCTTACGATTTTTTGTAAAACCATGCTGGCAAGATATGGTAGGCATGTTTGGTATGCAAACTAACAATTATGAATACCATAAGTGTGGCTTTTCCTTTGGCATTCTTAAAAATATTTTGGAGGATCTCGGGATGAAGGATGTAAAAAGGGTAAGAGACTGGAGAGGAATAATTCCTTGGAGTGACCTTCACGTGATAGCAAGAAAGAGTGAATCTCATACATCAAAAAGCCGCTTATCAACCTGAAAGAAGTAAAATCTTCAATAAGCCTCTTTATGAAATTTCTTACGAGATGACAAAATGAACATTTGTATTTAGGCAGCTTAACGAGTTATGTTACTCAAAATGATGTTGAAGTTTTCAAGAGCAAGGGGCATGAAATCACGATTTTTGTTTACATTAGCGAAGATAGCTATTAACTTTCTTTCAACATTAATAACAATTATTCTAAAATTATTTCCTTATCATGGAAATATTCCAAAATGTTGTGATGAGATAGTTGATTATTTATATAAGTTACTTTACATTACGATTATTCGTGCACATGGTGGCTCAATTTATAAAGTGAATAATCATAAGGAACTCATAATTCTAACATACAAAAGGCTTAAATTGCTTATTCCGCAAGATTCTTTAAAGATCTTTAAGCAAATATTTATTGACGAAATTTATGAGCAGTTTTTTAAAGTTAAAAAAGGTGACGTTGTTATTGATGTTGGTGCACATGTGGGAATATTCACGGTAAAAGCCGGAAAGACTGTGGGAACAATGGGGTTGGTTATTGCTTTAGAACCTGAGAATAGAAATTTCACTTTGCTTCATCACAACATAAGAAGCAATAATCTAGATAATGTGATACTCATTAAAAAGGCCGCAGGTGCTACTCTGGGAAAAACTACACTATACATTTCTCCCCATTCTAATGGTCATTCCATTTATATTCCTAGTAATAAACATTATGAAGTAGAAGTAACTACATTGGATAACATAGTTAATGAATTAGGAATTAAAAATATAAATTATGTTAAGATAGATGCCGAAGGTGCTGAGATAGATATTTTAGAAGGGATGAGGCATATTTTGAATTCGCAAAATGATTTAAGTGTTGTGATAAGCGCTTATCACAAATTAGATGGTGAACCAGAATTTCCCCAAATATTATATTTTTTGAAAACACAAATAAGAAGAAAAGCTGAAATTAAAGTAAAAAATGGAATAATTTATGTACGTATAAGAGGATCTTATGACAGGATCTAAATGACAATATTGTATTTAGGTAGTTTAGGGTATGTTGCTCAAAATGAATTAACCGTCTTAAAGAATATAAGACGTGATGTTATAGTGCTAAATGCATACTATGATGAGATAAAAGTAGCTTGGGATGATTTGAAGTGCGAGAATATTATAAACCTTTATGAACCAGCTTTGTTAAAAGCCCTTTATAAATCAATTGGACATAGATTTACGGCTATTCTTTTGAACCTTTTAAACTATAGGTTGGATTTAATAAAAAGGATAATTAGAGAATATAATATTGAATTAATATATGCAAACTGGGGTTCTAACATGATTCCTTTAATTAAAATGCTTCAGAACAACCTTATTAATATTCCGATAATGTATAACTTTATGACTTATCCTCAAAATGTTTATAGTTGGAAGGTTTTTCTTGAGAATTGGTATTGTCGGAAGCCTATTGAAAGACTGGATGGAAGAATTCACGCTAGTCAAAACATGTATCGATATATGTCTAAGCGTTTTGATTTGAAGAAACATGGCTTGGACATGATTGTAACTCCATTTTTTAGCGAAAAATATCATTATAGAAAGAGATTGCCTCTATTATCGGAGAAGGATGGTGAACCACACCTTGTATATATTGGCCCTTTAACTTCTTCAAGAAATTGGGATGATATACGTCAAGAAATATATGAAATCGCAAATGAAGGGATACATATACATTTGGCGGAAACTAATGTACCGCTTAGAAAGAGCCCATATATTCACTTCTTCCCATATTTTCCACTTCCACAACTCATAAATGGTTCTTTAGCAACATATATGACTCAGTTTGATGCCTGTATAGTTCTATTTAACTTCAAGGTCTGCTCCTGTCTAGATAGATTTTATACAAGCTTCCCCAGCAGATTTCTCTTCGCCTTAAACGCTGGAATTCCCATAGTTATGCCAAAAGGATATTTACTTACTTGCGAACAATTTGTAAATGAACATCAAATAGGATTCGCTTATAAAAACCTGACCGAATTAAAGGATAAATTGAACAATTTTGAGCTTATGCAAGAGTATAGGAAAAACGCCATAAGAAAGACTGTTGATTTCACTTATGAAAAAGAATTTCATAAGCTTGAAAAACTAATTAAAGTTTTAACATAATGAAGTTTACTTGCATATAAATACAAAGACTTTTTCAATGTTGTTTAAGGTGTTATAGCTGAGTATTTAAGAGATTAAGAGCTCTATAATTCTTGTTCTAAGAGACGTAAGTTCTATAGCGTTAAATACTTCCTTAGTTGCTCCTTGATGTAAGTTTCTTATGGTTCCAGCAAAAGATTCCAAGAGAATTGCCATAGGCTATTTTAAAGAGTACTGATTAATAGAGCTTAGTTGAAGGAGTTATAAAAACTGCCCAAGGACGGCTAGCCGGAGTACATACGTATACGGAAAGACGAATAAGATATTTAAAGCAATATTGGCTGATATAAGTAAGGCGAGGAAGCTATTGGAGTGGCAGCCAAGAACTAAGCTTAGAGATGGTCTTGAAGCTGAGATAAGGTGGGTTAAGCAGGCTATGGAAATAGGTTTAATATAACCATGAGTATATCCTTTAATGTGACTTTATCGATTAATAAGGTTGTGATAACGGCTGCTGGTATAGGTACTAGGTTGTTGCCTGCAACTAAGGAGACTCCTAAGGAGATGCTTCCATTATTTAGCGTAAATCAAAGGGGTGAATTATGTCTTAAACCAGTTCTCCAATTGATCTTTGAACAATTGTATAGTGTTGGCTTTAGGAACTTTTGTTTTGTTGTTGGTCGTGGTAAGAGATCCATAGAAGATCATTTCAATAAGAACTCGAGTTTCATTAATTATCTTAGGGAGAAGGGTAAGCATTATCTGGCTGAGGAGCTTGATTCATTTTATGGAAAGCTGGATAGCTCAAATATTGTTTTTGTGAATCAGCCTGAACCATTGGGGTTTGGGGATGCTGTTTATAGAGCTCATGTTTTCACTCTTGATGAGCCATTCCTCCTCCATGCAGGGGACGATCTGATTCTATCTAACGATAATTCGCATATTAGAAGGCTTATTAACGTATTTACAAAAATGGAGTGCGATGCAGCCTTCCTAGTTGAGAGAGTTCAAGACCCTAGGAAGTACGGCGTGATAAATGGCGTTGAAATAGAACCTGGAATCTACAGAGTTATCGACATAATTGAAAAGCCTGAGAAACCCCCCTCCAACATTGCAGCGATAGCAATCTACATCTTTAACGAAAAAATCTATAAAGCGATTGAAATCGTGAAGCCAGATAAGGGAGGCGAGATCCAACTTACAGACGCCATTAAAAACCTGATTCTAAACGGTGGGAAGGTGTATTCTGTTGAACTACTCCCTCATGAGAAACGTATTGATGTAGGAACTCCAGAATCATATTGGATCGCTTTAGAGGAAACGTTTAAGTCAAGCATGAGGGGCCTTTCACTATGAAAGCTATATCCATTTTTGGCTTAGGCTACGTGGGTTTAACGACGGCGGCGTGCCTAGCTTCAAGAGGGTTTAAGGTTATCTGCTTTGATGTAGATGAAGTTAAGGTTGATGCCGTAAATAGTGGTAAGACACCATTCTTTGAGCCGAAACTAGATGAACTGTTGAGGAGGGCTGTTGAAGAAGGATATTTGAGGGCTGTAAAAGACCCGAAAATGGCAGTCTTAAACTCTGAGGTTACGTTTATAACTGTTGGGACTCCGAGTAGAGATGATGGAAGCGTAGACTTAACATATGTTGAAAGTGCATCTAGGATGATTGGTGAAGCATTACGTCTAAAGAGTGGATGGCATCTTGTGGTTGTGAAGAGCACGGTTTTGCCAATGACAACTGAGAATGTTGTGAAGAGGATCATTGAGGAAGCTTCCGGAAAAAGTTGTGGGGAGGAGTTCGGATTATGTGTAAATCCAGAATTCCTCAGGGAGGGGAGCGCAGTTGAAGATACATTTAAACCTGATAGGATAATTATCGGGGAGGTTGATAGGAGGTCTGGAGACTTCCTCGAAGGGATTTATAGGGGGTTCTATGGTGATGAACTCCCACCGATAATTAGGACTACGCCTGTGAATGCTGAGTTGATAAAGTATGCTAATAATGCCTTCCTAGCGATGAAGGTTAGCTTCATAAATATGATTGCAAACTTATGCCAAAAGATTCCTGGGGCAGATGTAGAAGTTGTTGCTAGGGGAATTGGACTTGATAAGAGGGTCGGCCCACTATTTCTTAAGGCTGGTGCAGGTTGGGGTGGGAGTTGCTTCAGGAAGGACCTAGAAGCCATACTGGACTATGCTGTAAAGAATTGTTTAGAACTACCTCTCATAGAAGCCACACTGAAAGTCAATAGAAGTCAGCCATATAGAGTTGTCGAGTTGGCTAGAGGACTAATTGGGGGACTTAATGGGAGGAGAATATCGGTGTTGGGCTTAGCATTTAAACCTGGAACTGATGATATGAGGGACGCCGTATCCATAAAGATTGTTAGAAAGCTTATTGAGGAAGGAGCTGAGGTGGTTGTTTATGATCCAAAAGCCATGGAGAATGCTAGGAGAATATTTGGTGAAGACGTGGAGTACGCTAGTAATGTTGAGGAATGTTTGAAGGATTCGGAATGTGCAATTATTGTAACGGAGTGGGATGAATTCAGAATGCTTAAACCAGAAAACTTCATAAAATTGATGAAGACTCCAACAGTCGTAGATGGTAGAAGAATATATGATCCAAAAGTCTACTCCAAAAAGCTAAAGTTCAAAGCAATAGGATTAAGTTAGAAGCAGTAGCATACAAAAGCTTTAGAGATTATTAAGTTTAATTGAGTAACTTAGTATTCAAGCTTTCTATAGTTAACTTCAAAAGCATGTTATAGTCAGAAAAGATGAGGTTCAGATTTTAGTATATTGCCCAGTAGTTTCTTTGATAATTATTAACGCCCTTAAGCATGTTTACAATAACTACAAAGCTATTAAGTTATTCGAAGTTTTAAGACCAAGAGTAAGGTCATTCTTGTCATTTCCCCTTTCATTATATGCTCTACGATATTTGCAGAGATTATCATAGCCTTCTGAAAGAAGTCTTAACATCATCTTAGTATTAAAAATTTCAATAGATTATCTATAGCGTTTAGGGAATCTATGGAGGTCTAACCATATTAAAAAGGGTTCTAGCATTAGATATGTGGAGTTTAACCTACTGAACAAATTTTGACTAATTTTTAGAGACTTTTAGAGGAGTACTATGAAAGGTATAATCCTTCATGGTGGTGCTGGTACTAGGCTTAGGCCTTTGACTTTTAGCGGTCCTAAGCAGTTGATCCCTATTGCCAATAAGCCCGTAAGCCAGTATGTGCTTGAGGATCTTAGGGATTCAGGTGTTAAAGATATAGCTGTGGTTTTAGGTGAGACCTATCCTGAGCTTGTTAGAGAATATTATGGTGATGGTAGTAGATTTAACGTGAAGATAACCTATATATATCAGGGTAGGCCTCTAGGCATAGCCCACGCCGTAGGCCTATGTGAAGAATTCATAGGGCAAGACCCCTTCATAGTCTACCTAGGCGATAACCTCCTACAATACGGTATTAAAAAATACATTGAAGAATTCATCAAAGGCGAT